>JAYTUF010000616.1:0-5154 GCA_043744755.1 Anatilimnocola sp. | reverse complement strand
CAACAGGTTGATGCGCTCGATGACCTGGATTGATGTTTTGTCCGATTCGTTCGTGGTTTGCATTTTTGTTGCCTGATGACAGATTGTTGCGAAGCAGTTGGATGCCGCACTTGAGGATCAGTCGGTTCGACAGGCGCATCAAAATAGCGCGTGAGCGGCACAAGTTTCATCGGATATTGGGAAGTTGAGCAACGAGAAGCTCGTCGAATTGCAACTGCATCGCAATGATTGGCATGTGCAACACGCGCGGCGGGTGTTGCAAGAGCGGGCCGCGGCGGGGAACGTGGACATGAGCGCTGCCGTCTTTAAGTTAGTTTTAATGCTAAACGCTCATGAAGATGTGCCGGAGCAACTCCGCGCGATTTGGGCGCTGCATGTCATGGGGTATATGGATCGAGATAACCTTATCTCACAGTTCAAGGACAAAAGTGAATACGTGCGCGCGTGGTCACTGCGATTGCTCTGCGAAAGCAAAGAGCTGCCAGACACCGCGCTCGATCGACTGCGTATGCTGGCGATGCACGACGAGTCTGCACTCGTGCGGATGCACCTGGCCAGTTGCTTGCAGCGCTTGAAGCCCGAGTCGCGTTGGGCTATTGCCGAAGCGCTGATGGCGAGAAGCGAAGATGCGGATGACGAGAATATTCCGCTGCTCGTGTGGTATGGCATCGAACCGCTAGTGGATATCGATCGTGAGCGATTCGTCGCGCTCGCTGGCAAGTCATCATTGCCGCTGGTTGCCAAATACGTCGGCCGGCGAGCGGCTGAGTTGCCGAGGGCCGAGGATACATTGGCTGCCATCGTCAAGCAACTAAGTACGACAAAAGGCGAAGTGCAAACCGAGTTGCTGGCAGGTGTGATCGAAGGCCTGGCCGGCCGCCGCACGGTGCCGATGCCCGAATCGTGGCCCGCGGCGTATGTCAGTCTGAAAGAGGTCCGCGACGACAGGCTGCACGAGCGGGCCTTGCAACTGGCGCTGATTTTTGATGATCCGCAGGCACTTAACGAACTCAAAGCACAAGCGGCCGATGCCAAGGTCATCCCCGCTGTTCGCAATCGGGCATTACAAGCGCTGGTGAGTAAGAAGGCCAAAAATCTCGATGCGCTGCTATTGGAATTGTTGCCCGACGCAGCGATCGCGCGGACGGCGCTGCGCGGGCTAGCTGAATATGACCATCCGCAGACTGCCACGGCGATCATCGGGCGCTATAGCGCCTTCGACGCTGCCGCCCGGCAGGATGCCTTGCAAACACTCTCGTCGCGAGCCTCTTGGGCGCGCAAACTGATCGAAGCGCTCGAAACTAAAGCCATTCCGCGCGGCGATGTAACCGCCTACACAGCTCGACAACTATACAGCCTGAACAGCGAAGAACTGAATTCGCGTCTCAAAGCCGCCTGGGGTGAATTGCGCACGAGTCCCGCCGAGAAGCAGCAGTTGGTGGCGACGTTCAAAAGGCGGTTCACGCTGGAGTCGATTCAGCGGGCGGATCGAGTTGCGGGGCGGGCCATCTTTCAAAAGTCGTGCGCGAATTGCCACCGCATCTTCGATACCGGGGGCAAGATCGGTCCCGACATCACCGGCTCGCAGCGGACGAACCTCGACTATCTGCTGCAAACTCTGATTGATCCTTCGGCAGCGGTCAATAAGGATTATCAAATGCAGGTGCTGCAAACGATCGATGGGCGGACAATCACCGGCCTGGTGATCGACGAATCCAAAGCGGCAGTGACAGTTCAAACCGTCAACGAGAAACTCGTCGTTCCGGTGATTGAAATCGAAGAGCGGCAAATCTCGCCCGTCTCGATGATGCCCGATGGCTTGCTGCAGAATCTCACAAGCGACCAGGTGCGGCAACTGCTGGCCTATCTCATGGGTCCCGAGCAAGTTCCGCTGCCTGATGCGGGACCAGCCAGCGGAAAATAACAGGAAATTGAAAATCAGGGTCGCCGGACGCGGCGAGTTCGTGCGCAAATCACTCGGCGAATTCGCAGCGCGCGCGCGTGGAGCAACTGGAAGCGATTGGCCCTGACCGCGGAATTGACCGACTTGCTGGGTACGACCGCGGAAAAGTCTGCGCTCCCCCAACTGGCCGAATGGTTCCCGCAGAATGAACCAACGCATATCAACCCAGGACGTAAAGAGACGATCATACGAACGATTGTTCCGGGTGAAATTACGCTCGCCTTCGCGGGAGATGCCTCTCTGGACGAATTACGGCTAGCGCTCGCCAACAAGAACATCTTCATCAATCCAGTTGAAATCGCCGGCAACAGCATCGACGACGACGGCAACAGCTTCATTGACGAGGTTAAGGGCTGGGATTTCGTGGCCAGCGACAACAACCCCTCGCGTCCCGAATTGACGCGCTGGCCGGTCGCATTTTTGTGTCGGTCGCCGGAACCGTGCCGCTGGAAGGCTTCTTCGCGGGGGATTTGGTGCAATTGAATGCCACGGTCAATGCTGATGCTGCGCTGGGAGCGACTGCGATCAACCTGGCGGCATCGTCACGAGATCTCTCACGGTTCACGCAGTTGAACGAAGGCAACCTTACGCTGATTCCGGCGCCTACCGATGCCGCCAACGATCCGGGGGTAGATGGGCTGCTGACGATCACCGCGGGACCATCCACCAACTCGATCCAGGTTTCGGCCAGTGTCATGGACAACCAGTTGCTGATTCTGGGCACGACCGGGGCGGATCGAATTCTTGTGTCACCCGTCGGCAACGATCAGATTCGCGTCCGCGTGGGGAGCCAGATCCTGGGCACGTTCACGGCGTCTGGTGCAGCGGTCGCGCGAAGTAACTTTTGCGGGCATGTTGATTTGGGAAAAGTAGGACCGACGTTATGGAAAATTGTCGCTAGCCGGGGGGAGGTTATTGACTATAGCTAGGTAGTTGTCTACGTTATTCGCTCAACGTAGTCAGTACATCTGTTCGGCGGAACAATGATGCGCAAACCAAGCCATGACGGGCACGGTCGTTTAACCAGAGTTCAAACATTCACGCGGCCGCCTGGGTCGCCCAAAACTCGGACCCAGCGGCCATCTCGCCCACTCCGCGTGGAAGCCTTGGAAGCCCGGCTGGCTTTGACTGCCGAGCTAGGGGAATTGCTGACGGGATCGGCTGATGGCAAGCTGCCGATGGGTCCGCTTTCGCTCGCTCAGTTACAGGATACGACCCAAACTGGTAGCTCCGCCGCGAACGAAGTCTCCCGCAGCATCGTGCCGGGCGAGATTATCATCGCTTTTTCAGGCGAGCATGAACTCGCGGCCTTGCGCGCCGAGCTCAGCAATTCTTTGGAACTGGCGCGGCTCGATCTGACGGGGAATGTTTCGCTTGAGCAACTGCTTACCGTGGGTCAAGAATCCGGCACGCGGCAAACGCTAGTCAGTCTGCAATTGGGTGAGTTTCAAGATGTGCTGGCGGCGGGCAAGGTGTTGCAAAGCCTGGCGGGTGTCGAGTGGGCTCAGCCGAATTATGCGTACGGCTGGGACTTTGCCGGTAGCGAAACAGCGGTGGGGCAGGCGCGGGCGTATCTGCTTAGTCAGGCGAGTTCGCTGGGACTGGACTTCCCAACGCTGGCTGATCTTACTCACGTGTTCACTCGCGACCTATCCTTCGGTTCCGTCGAGCGCTTTCAGCAGCATGTCGAAGGCATTCCCGTTTATGAAGCCGAAATTGCCGTCACGATTCTGGAGAGTGGCGACGTCGGCTACGTTTACAATGGCTACCAATCCAACCTGCACCTGTCGAATACCGTCCCGATCATCGCCGCCGTCGACGCCCGCAACACGGCGCTGCTCGCGTTAAATTTGACGGGCAATCTGAGCTATGATTTCACGCGGCTGATCGTGTTCCCAGCCAGCGATGGCGCGCACCTGGCGTACCAGGTTGCACTGGTTCCGATGGAAGGTGTGATCGGCGACTATGAAGTCGTCGTGGACGCTGGCAGCGGCGTCATTCTGCAATCCATCGACCGAACGGATAATGCCGTGGGGACGGGCAGCGTGTTCAATCCCGATCCCCTGACCAGCTCGAACTCTACCTACGGCGCCTCGGGATATTCGGACGCCGCCGATGCCGACTCGACCCAATTGACCGCGCAGCGGCAGACCGTCACGCTGCAAGACATCACGCTGAACGCCGGCATCTACAGCCTAGTCGGCCCGTATGCCCAGATTGTCGATACCGAGTCGCCCCTTAACGGTTTGTTCACGCAAGCCAGTTCAACGTTCAGCTTCACGCGCAACAACAACGCGTTCGAGGCCGTCAATGCTTATTACCACCTCGACCGATTCCTGCGCTATCTGAACACCACCCTGGGCCTGAATGTGCATCCGACGCAATACGCCGGCGGCGTCAAGTTCGACCCCAGCGGTTTGAGTGGTGGGGACAACTCGCACTACACTCCCTCGAGCGGTGTCTTGGCGTTTGGCGAAGGCGGGGTCGATGACGCGGAAGACGCCGACGTCATCATTCATGAACTGGGGCATGGAATTCACGACTGGGTCACGGGGGGCGGACTTTCCCAGGTTAACGGATTGAGTGAAGGGGTCGGGGATTATTTCGCACAGTCCTATAGCCGGGCATTCGGACTCTGGCCGACATCCAATCCGGCTTACCACTACACTTTCAGTTGGGATGGACACAACGAGTATTGGGGTGGCCGGACCACGAATTATTCGGCCGTCTATCCGGGCGGCCTCGTCAATCAAATTCACAGCGATGGTCAGATTTGGGCCACCGCCAATATGAAAATCTGGGATGTCCTAGGGGCGGCCAAGACAGATGCCATGATGATTGAAGGCCTGGCCATGACCGGCGCAACCACCAATCAGCAGCAGGCCGCGCAGGCTGTGCTGCAGGCGGCTTCAAATCGTGGCTATACAACAACCGAATTGAACTCCATTTTTTCGATCTATACAGCGACTGGCTATGTCGTAACTCTGCCGACGCCCCCCACGCAATTGCGGGGCGCCGTGTGGAATGATTTGAATGGCAATCGCAACCGCGATGCGGGCGAGAACGGCCTCTCGGGTTGGACCGTTTACCTCGATGCCAATACCAATGGCACGCTTGACACCGCTTCCGGCAATCGCGCATCGACTGACGTCCCGAAGACCATCGCCGATCTTTCGACTGCCACTTCGCAG
>JAYTUF010000615.1:0-5164 GCA_043744755.1 Anatilimnocola sp. | reverse complement strand
TGCCGAAGCGTGTCGATGTCCCGATAGCCATGCTGGATTGCTTCGCGCAACAATTTCAAACACCGCGTTCGGCAATATTCCTCCGCGGTCAGTCCTTTAATCTTGTCCTGTCCCTTCACGGTCGCCGCCAGGGGCAGGCATTGCGCAAGCAGTTGCGCTGCCTGAAATTGTCGCTCCGCCTCTTCCGGAAACAGAGCCGCGAGTTGATCGATGGCGAGCGCCGCGGCGGAAGGTTCGCCCTGTTGGATCAACAACTCACTCAGGCCCTGCAAGTGATCTCGCAAGCGGAGTCGATAGGACAAGGCAGCGGGGTTGGGGGCTAGCGCTTGGCGTTGGGATTGGACCGCTTGTTCGAAGTATTTGCGTGCGTCCGCACGATCGCGAGCGGCCAGCAACTGGGCCGCGGCGTGTTGGATCAAGCCGCGTTGGCTGAAGACTTCCGCCCGCTGCGGGAACTGCTCCGCCAGCGACGTCTGCAGTTTAAGAGCTTGCCGCAAAGTTAACTCGGCCTCGGTCTGCTGGCCATTGCTCGCCTGATAAGCGGCCAATTGCTGCAAGGCTTTCGTCGTGCCTTGCCGAAATTGCGGCACGTCGGGTTGCTCCTTCGCCAACACTTCAAAGGAGTTCAATGCCTCTTGAATCAAGGGCCCCGACTCCGGTTGCCGTTCGCCTCGCAGAATAAGGGCGAGATTTAATTGCGTTGCCGCCAGTTGTTCTCGAAAAGCAAGAGCAGTCGGGAAATCCTTGGCGAGTTGCGTGAACAACTCGATCGAGCGGCCGTAAGCTTCCTCTGCCAACGAACGTTGCTCCAGCGCTGCGAGAGTCCCTGCTAAATTGTTTTCGACAGCGGCGAGCGCTGCCAGTGTGTCGGCATTTTCCGGATCGAGCTTGCGCAGCTCGACCAGCGTTGCTTGCGACGGCTCAAACAATTGTTTGGCTGACTCGAAGCGGCCGCTGGATAGAAGCAAGTTGCCGAGATTGATCTGGCTGGCCGCGAGTGCTCGTCGGCGTTCGGCATCGAGCGGCTGCTGAACGACCAATGCTTGTTGAAGATCAAGCGCGTCTTGCAAGTATTCTTCGGCAGGCTTGGTCTGACCAAGTTGCGTGAGCAACACGCCGAGGTTTGCAAGCGTGGCCGCATGTGGCTGTTGAAACTCTGCGAACGGCGGAAACTTGTCGGCTAGTCGCTGCCAGAGTTCGAGCGCCCGACGATAGTCTTGTTCTGCTTCCGACGTGCGGCCCAGTTGTTCGCTCAGCAGTCCACAGTTGTTATGTGCCGCGGCCAGTTCACGCAGCAATGGCGGTTCAGGCGGCTGCTCGTTCACGAGCTTTGTCAGTTGCTCAATCGCCTGGTCGTAGCTTTCTCGTGCTACGTGGAATTGGCCCAACAACCGCTGGATGTCGGCCGTCTGCCGCTGAGCGCGGGCCGATTGTAGGTGCAGGCGGGCGTTTTCGGGGTTTTGAATGCGCAGCTCCTGACACAACGCAAAGGCCCATTCGAGCATCTGTCGGCGGACCGGCGCAGAACGAGGCAAGGCCGCCAAGCGACCGGTGGTGATCTCGGTCAGCAACTTATCGATGGCGTCTTGCGTCTCCTGCAGATTGGCTTCCGCCCGATTGCGCTGGCGCGCGGTGTTGGCCAGCTCTTTCGTAATCCGCCAGTTGTGGCTGAGCAGGCCTACGACCAGCATCAGCGGCACGAGGAACGTGATCGCCAAAGCCAAAGCAGCGGCTGGATGACGACGCGTCCATTTGTAGGTTTTCTCCAGCGCACCCGCAGGACGAGTGAGGATGGTCTCGCCATTGAGATACCGCTGCAGATCGTCCGCGAGCGCCGCTGCGGATGTGTAACGCTGCTTGGGAAGTTTTTCCAAACACTTCAAACAGATCGTTTCCAAGTCGCGAGGAATTTCGGCATTCAGCCGCCGCGGCGGCACCGGATCAGCCGACGCCACCAGCCGGAGCGTTTCCATCACGTCTGCACCGCGAAACGGCTGACGGCCGGTGAGCATTTCATACAGGATCACGCCCAGCGCATGGATATCGCAGGCGGGACCGAACTTTCGCGTCACGCCGGTCGCTTGCTCTGGGGCCATGTAGGCGGGCGTGCCGAGAATATCGCCGGTGCGAGTGTGCTGACCGTCGTCGTCGAGTCGCTTGGCGAGACCAAAGTCGGTGATGCGTGGAGCTCCATCGCTTTTCTGCAGCAGGATGTTGGCTGGCTTCAGATCGCGATGGACAATTCCCCGCTGGTGGGCAAAGTGCATGGCCCGGGCTAACGTGGCGATCAGCTCCGCACTCGCACGCGGGTTTTGCGGTCGCCCTTGCAGTCGCGTGGCCAGATTGCCGCCATCCACAAATTCCAGCGCGAGGTAGCTCAACCGCTGGGCCTCGCCCACTTCATACATGCGCACGATGTGCGGATGTTCTAATTGGGCCACCGCCTCGGCTTCACTCCGAAAGCGGGCGATCCACGCCGTATCGCCATTGGCCGGATGGTGCAGAATCTTCAGGGCGACAATCCGTTGCGGCTTTTGCTGCCGGGCTTTGAAGACCACCGCCATGCCGCCGCGACCCAGTTCTTCCAGCAGTTCATAGCCAGGAACTTCCGGCCGTTCAGCCTTGGGTTGCGGGATCGAGATCTGCGTCACGTCGAACAACCCGGCGGCGCCTGCTTCGCCGCAAGTCGGGCAGGAGGACGTCTGCCCCGCTGCCACCGTGTCCCCCTCCGGGAGTGGCCAACGATGCCCTTGCGGACACCTCAGCCAGACGACGGTTTCGGTTTGAGCAGTCATGGAGCCAGGAGCCAGGAGTCGGGAATCAGGGGGCGGGGATCAGGAGTCAGGGGGTCGGGAATCTTACTTTCCCGCGTTGAACTTATCCGCATCCATATAGCGGATATTGACCACGCTGATCAGGTCGCCGGCCTTCACGTCGCGGCGTTCTTCAATCACTTCCGGCGTTTCCCAAGGTTGCACCGTGGTGCCGCTGCGAACACCGGTTTGGGTATAGAAGGCGGCCGTAATCAGGCCCATGCTTTCCGTAAAATTCTTCTGCGCGGCCAGCGACTGCGCGGGGTCGGCCACCACGAAGCGGCGAAGCTTGCCCGTGGCTCCGGTTTCGGTCACAAACCCGCGGACGGCCCAGACCCTCCCTGGGGTCTTGGTAGAGTCCATGATCCACTCGCGGGCTTCGTCCAACTTGACAATGGGCGCTACCTCGATGGTTTCAATCCCCTTTTCCCCCTTTGGCTTTTGGGGCAGCGTGTTTAAGCCGTCCACCAGCAACCGCACGCAGCAATTCTCATTGTTGAGCAGCTTCACCCATATTTCGTACACCTCGCCGTTGCGGACCGGAATCACATAGTCGTTGCCGCGAAAGGCCCCTTGGCGTTCCTGACCATTGACCATGACCGAAATTCGATACGGGAATTTTGGATCCCGCATTGGATGTGCGCCCTTGGCCTTCTCATCGAGCTTCGGGATCATGGCCGCGGCCTGGTCGGAATTCCCCGGCACCGGCGGCGGGCGGTCTTCGGGCTTGATCGACACGCTGTAACCCAGCATGGCCCATTCATTCTCGTTCAGCAGGGCCGATCCACCCGCAGCACCCACCAGCGATTCCGATTCGATGTTCTGCAACTTGCATTGCAGCGTGATCGTTTTGTTTTGACGATGCCGCAGCGTGCCCATGACAATCGCCGGCATGCCGAGTTCTTTCGCGAGCTGGTGCAGTGCTTCCGGCGAGCCAAGTTGATCGACGGTGAACTTCTGTTTTTTCAGGGCGGCGACCAGACGAGCGCTGTCGATCACCTCGCAGGTGTTGGCTTCCAGCAGGGTCTTTTCCAATTCCGCGGTACACCACCGGCCGAGCGCGCCGAATCCGCCGCCCAGCGCTTCACCCAGCGGAGTATCGGTGGTGAATTGCAGCACGCCCACTTTCTTGATGCCCCGCTCCTGCATTGACCAGGCCATTTGCTGCGCCATGTCTTTGATCAGGTGCTTGAGCTTGGTTGGCACCAACTCCAGCACGACCGGGGTGCCGCTGCCGCCGCGAATGATTCGCACCGGCGTTTGCGGACGGTGAAGCTGTGTCTTGGCGGTGTGCGTGACGTTCTTATGCACATACTTGTTGAGCTCATCGATATCCACTTCCGCATCACCGTTCTCGTCCGCGTGGCCGGCGAGTCCTTGATTAAGCCAATACGTGAAGAGCGACTGCTTCTTTTCCACCCAGATCTGGCTCTTCTCGTCGCCGGTCGAACTGGCCAGCGTGACCACGCCTTCGAGGTCGCGAAACGGTTCGCCCAAATCTTTCGCGCTCGCGCCTTTGACTAACTCTTCTCCCTTTTCGGTTCCCGCATGGCAGGAGTCGAGCACGAGCAGTTTGAACTTGGCGGGACAGGCGGCGATCTGGTCGCGCAGCCAGGAGACGGAAATCCCGGTGGCGGCCGGATTGCTGGGATCGCAGTCGAGCGGCGCGAGATACAAGTTGCCGTCTTGCGAACGAAACCCATGACCGCTGAAGTACACAATCAGCCGATCCTGGGCTTTGGGTTTCCGCAAGTAGCGGGGCAGTTGCTCCAGCAGGCTGGCCTTCAAGGGTTGAAAGCGAACGTCCGGCGAAGTCTCAATGAACTTCACAACCCGCTCGCTCGGCACGCCGCCACGATCGCGGAGCGTGAGGGCCAGTTGGTCCACATCGTTAATCGTATAGGTCAGCGGCGTGGCCTTTTGATAATTCTCCACGCCGATCAAGATCGCCCATTGCCGCCCCTCGGCTTCGCCGCCGGGGAACGGCAAGTCCTGTGCGGATGATTGCGATAAGGTGTCGCTGATGAACAGGCCCAGCAACAACAGGCCGGGCAAGGAGCAAAGATTTTGAAGCGATTGGGTAGCGGTCAGCATCGAACTAACTCCTGAGCATCACAGTCGGGCGTGACGGCGAAAGCGGGCTTCGCTCTCGCAACTGGTCAATATACAGACGAGTCTGCGGCGTGTGACAGATAAATACTAACTCCAAATACTCCTGTACTCGAATTCGACATAATTCGTTAGCTCGCGACCGCCGGACCCGTGCCGGCGGGGCGATCACTGGCCAGCTACACTCGAATCGCATCCAATTCCTTCGCGACCACGGGGCTTGCCCCCGTGGAGCGCTCACT
>JAYTUF010000614.1:0-5164 GCA_043744755.1 Anatilimnocola sp. | reverse complement strand
TGTCATCCAGCGCGGCCTTCTCGCGGGCGAGCCGCAATTGAGCATGACGCACACCAGCGAGTTCGCGGCGGAACCCGATTGACAAATTCAATGAGCCGAATAATCCCCATTCCTGATAGTTTCCCTCGGTCAGTTCGTCCCAGGCGGTCGAGCCACGCAGCGGGAAGTTAAGACCGTTGCGGTCGGCATTGATTAAGTCATCGCCCAGACCGACCCAGCGATACACGGCTCCCACATCCAGCTGCGGCAGCAGCCGATTGCGGGCCAGAATCAACTCCATTTCCCGCTGCTTGATTTCCCACCGCTTGCTGATCAGTTCGGGGCGGCGGGCGACGGACTCGGCCATGATTTCGCACCAATCGAAATTGACGCGGGCCAGGTTCGGGTCATCCTTGGGGCGGATCAGGCGGCCATCGGTGGCAGCCAGGCCCATCAGCAGGCGGAGTTCATTTTCGTTGTTGTAGAGTTCCCGCAGCGCGGTCTCGACCTGGGCGCGGAAAGCGTAGTATTGTTCGCGGGACTGGGCTTCTTTCTGTTGATCTTCGCTGCCCCCCGTGAACTTGGCATACACGATGCGCCAAGTGATGAGCGCGCTATCGCGGCCCACCTTCGCGGTTTCCAGGTTGCGATACGAAAGGTACAGGTCCCAGTACCGAATCTCGATGTTGTTCAGCATGTCCTGCAATTGATTTTGCAGGTTGAGGATTTCGATGTCATTGCCGATCCGGGCGATCACCACCGGCATCCGATTAACCAGCGTGCCGCGGCCGCGGAGCAGCGGATGGCGGGCTTCGACTTCCATCGTCGTCGTCCAGGTGCTGACCAAGGGTTGCACGTTTTGGCCGAAGCTGAAACCGCGGTTGTAACTCGTGTTGTTGCGGACGGTGTAAGTGGTCCCTTCCGCCGATTGCTTGCTGATCGAGGTTGTCAGGCCGCCGTCAACCGTCTTCGTGATGAACGGAAACGTGCTGTTGTTGGTCTGGATGTTACGCGGCCGATCGGTGTGGTTGAGGAACGAGTTGGCGCCGCCGGGAGCATTGCCGACGATGCTGAGTTGAGCATCGAAGGCGGAGAGGGCGGCTTCAACACCGAGCTGTGAATTGTTCGTGCCGCCATCGACGGTCGCACCGTCGTTTTGAAATCCGGGGTTCGATTCCTGCACGGCCGGATTATAGATCGAAGCAAACTGCCGGCTGCCGAGCTGCACGATATTGCCTTCTTGCGTGCCGGCGAAGAGGGTGCCGTTCTGCAGACGGGCGGCCTGACCACCGCGGACCAGCTTGGTGTTGGCCAGCGAGATGGAAACAACCTCTTGCAGCGTGAGTTCCCAAATCTCTTTGTAGGCGGGGTTGCTGAGCGTCAACGGCGCGTGGGATTGCGACGCTTCGGCCAATGGCGGCTGCTGCAAGTCGGGCGTTTCCAACTGCGTGGCCTTGCCCAAGTAATGGGACAAGTCGCCATCGTTGTGCAGGTAGAAAGGCTGCGTCGGATGGCAACCACTCAGGGCCATCAATGCGCCCACGAGGAGCCAGCGGCCGAAGTGACTGTACCAGGATTGAATGCGGCGGGTCATCGCGTCCCCATTCCTCAGGAGTTAACCGTCGGCAAGCCAACAGAGTCGTGCGTTCAGTCAGGCCTTCTGCCGGCAGCGCAGAGCTTGCGCCGTGCGTGCTGGCAGATTGATGTACTCAGGCCCCCCTGAGCGACGCCCCTATCAGCGAAGCGCGAGCGCCTACGCCTGAAATTGGGAAATCGTTGCCGGTTGTTATCGTCGCCCTAACCGGCAAACTTTGACTAAACGGCAGAATCGTTAGGAAATTGCCGAGAGGCAATTGCTAGCACGTCGTGCTCCTCGCCCGCAGCACGGCTGCAGGCTACGGTGCCATGCCGGCAAGTTCACGTAGCTCGCAGCCGTGCTGCGAGCGAGTGTTCCGCGGGCGATCGACTCCGGAGCTACGTCCCTTTTACGCCACTTCCTTCAGCGGTTCGACCCCTTGATCGACCAGATACTGCGGCCGGCCACGCAGATCGAATTCGCGCACCGCTCGCAGGTTGAGACCCAGATTTTGATAGAGCGTCGCCCAAACTTCTTGGAAAGTAACGGGCCGGGAAATGGCGTGTTCACCGAGACGATTCGTCGCACCAATCACCTGGCCTGTTTTCATGCCGCCGCCCGCTAGCAGTGCGCAGCTAACTTGTGGCCAGTGATCGCGACCGGCACCCGGATTGATCTTGGGCGTGCGGCCAAATTCGCCCCAGACGACCACGGAGACATCTTTATCCAGGCCCCGCTCGTGCAGATCAGTAATGAGCGCCGCAGTGGCGCGATCCAACAGCGGGCCATCTTGCCGAATCGCGGCGAAGTTCTGGCCGTGATGGTCCCAGCGGCTGAAGTTCAGCGACACGACTCGCGCGCCAGCTTCAACCAACCGGCGGGCAATCAGAAAGTTCTCGGTCAGCTTCGGAGCGCCGTCATCACGGAATTTCTTATCGCCAGCACCATACTTGGCGATCGTTTCTGGCGATTCTTTCGAGATATCCAGAGCATCCGCCAAGGCCGACGATGTGAGAATGCCCACTGCCTGGGATGTGAAGGTATCGAGGCCGGCCATCTTGCCGCTAGCATCGAGTTCGCGGCGGAGATGATCGATCGAAGCCAGCAAGTTGTTGCGATCCTGCAAGCGATCGAGCGTGATCCCCTTCAGGACCATGTTGTCGGTCTTGCTGGTTTCGTCTTTCCCGCCGACAAGTTTGAAGGGGGAATGAGCGATGCCCAGGAAGCCGCCATCGCCGTCATAGCCCCAGGGGCCATGGTCGGTCTTGTAACACATGCTCAGATGCGGCGGGATGGCTTGATTGACGGGGCCCTTAAGCTTGCTGACCCAAGCGCCAGCAGCCGGCCAGCCGCCAGTGGGTGCGGGATTGAGTGAGCGGCCGGTCATGCACTGGTAAGCATCGTGGCCGCCGGTCGCGCCGACCATCGAGCGGATGAATACGCATTTGTCGGCAATGGCGGCAATCTGGGGGAAGATTTCGCCAATTTCAATGCCGGGCACCTTGGTGCTGATCGGTTGAAATTCGCCTCGGATCTCGCTGGGGGCATCGACCTTGATATCCCACATATCTTGATGCGGCGGACCACCCGGCAAGAAGACATTGATGATCGCTTTATGGCTGCGGCCAATGCCCGCTTGTGCTTCGACCGACAGCAGTTGCGGCAGCGACAGGCCGCCCATGACCATGCCGCCAATCGTCAGAAAATCTCGCCGGCTAACGCGATCACAAGTGGCGGAACCACGATCGGCAGAACCCAGAATGGTAAGCATGGCGGGACTCCTTCGGGACATGCGGGCGGGAGGAACGACGTTAACCCCTTCGTAGGGCACGCCTTCCACCATGAATCGTATCAGGCGAGGTTGATCGATGCAAGCAGTTTTGGGGATGGGAAAAAAGTGAGAACATTGCCGCGCGACGAAAGCGGGCTAACTTCTCTTTCGACTCGGATCCGCTACATCCCTGCGACTCTTTCGCCTGCAGCTTGATTTTCTATCGTCGCGGCATGAAACTGGAGACAGTGATGAGACCCGAGCGTCCGCCAGTCCGCTTCACTCATCGCCAGAAAAACTATCCTGCTATTCTCTCTCCTCGCTGATTCGTTTGTCCTACGACGAATCAGCTTCGTAAGTGATCGCCATGTCGCTGACTGCTTTGGAAACGCTCAACCGCGAATTCCTGGAAATTCGCTGCCGCATCCTCGACCTGGCCGCGATGCTCGACCGACTCGAACGGGCGGACGACACCGTCGCCGACGACCCGCGCTTGCAGCGGGTTCACGAAGCCCTGGATGTCTTGAAAAAAGTCCGCGAGGACCGCGCGGAACAAGTGCAACTCACCTTTTCACGGACCTATGATGAAAGCTGGCAGCAGGCACTGAAGGTGAAGCCAAGATAGGTTCAGGGGCGATGGCACATACTCCAGGCCGTGGCCACCGCCGCAAGTCTGATCCACCCAAAAAACGACGTTTTCAACAGAGTGCCGCTCAGCGTAGAGCCGATGCGGAGGAGCGATATCAAGCAGCAACACGGGCCTGGGCGGAAATGTCTCCGGCAGCTCGTCGATTGCGTCCTGAGCTTGATCCGGAATTAATCAAGCCCCGGAGTGATGAATAAAATGATCTCAAGAAAAGTAAGTCCTCCCTCGACGGAACGCAACTTCGCAACCGTCTGGGGTGAACTCGACTACCTGTGTCGCAAGATTCAGTTCTGGCTCTACACGCGCAAGCGTAAGGGCCAAGCTGAAAAATTCGTCGCGCGATTGGAAGGCGTTTTGACTCGGCTTCCCCGCAATGAGAGCGCTATCGTGCGCGAGGATGGCCTGGCGCTGCTCTGCGAATTGCGAGGTGATCTTGCCCAGGCGATTAAGCATCGTCGGCGAGAAATTCAACTGATGCATCGGCTGCATCGAGAAGCAGCTTTGTCCCGCTACGACGACAACACGCGGGCCTATATGCTGCAAGGTCGGGAAGATTCCGATTTAGAATACCGGCAGGCTATTTTAGAATCACTGGAAAGTCGCTTAGAGATGACCAGGCAAGTCCGAGTCGGCAATCGCGACTCCGTAAGCGCTTAAAAATTGCTACTTCGATCGAGTTTAAAAAAGAGACTTCCGTGACCGACTACATCGACCCGCATATTCACATGGTTTCGCGGATTACCGACGATTACGAAACGCTCGCGCGGATGGGCTGCGTGGCGCTCAGCGAGCCGGCGTTCTGGGCCGGCTTTGATCGCGGCACCGTGCATGGCTTTCGCGATTACTTTCGCCAGCTCACCGAAGTCGAGCCCAAGCGGGCGGCCCAGTTTGGCATTCAGCATTACTGCTGGCTGTGCATCAACGCCAAGGAGGCGGAGAACGTCAGCCTCTCACGCGAAGTGATTGCGATGATCCCCGAGTTCATTCACCAGCCCAACGTGCTGGGGATCGGCGAGATTGGGCTGAACAAGAACACGCGCAACGAAGCGATTGTGTTTTTGGAACACATGGAGCTTGCCATTCAATACGAGCAGCAAATCTTGATTCACACGCCTCATTTGGAAGACAAGTTTCAAGGGACGCGAATGATTCTCGATATGCTCACCGGCGACTCGCGAATCGACCGCAGCCG
>JAYTUF010000613.1:0-5170 GCA_043744755.1 Anatilimnocola sp. | reverse complement strand
TTTGTTTTGATAATGGCCTTCGGGCCTTTCACCCCTTCCGCTTTTCCCACTGGAGCCTTGTCAGCTGCAAAGAGTGCGCCCATCCCCAGTTGAGCTTGCCGACCTCGGTCGAGCCGGTGAAGGCCACCTTGTCGATCAGCGGATGCTTCACGACGGCCGCACCGGCGGTCGGGCCGTAACCGGGCACCACGTTGATCACGCCATCGGGAATGCCGGCCTTCTGTGCGAGCCGGGCCATGCGGAGGCAGCTCAGCGGCGTTTGCTCGGCGGGCTTCATCACGATCGTGCAACCGGCGGCGAGAGCCGGGCCCCACTTCCAAGCCGTCATCAGCATCGGGAAGTTCCAGGGGATGATCTGGCCGACCACGCCGACGGGCTCCTTCCGCGTGTAGCAGAAATAGTTGCCGCGGATCGGGATCGTGCTGCCATGAATCTTGTCGGCATAGCCGGCGTAGTACCGCAGGCAATCGATGGTCAGCGGCAGGTCGGCATTGCGGGCATCGCGAAACGGCTTGCCGTTATCGAGCGATTCCAGCGCGGCGAGCTCGTCGATCTCGGCTTCAATTAGGTCGGCCAGCTTGTACATCAGCCGGCCGCGGTCGCGGGCATCCATTCGGCTCCACTCGCCCGAGTCGAATTGCTTGCGGGCAGCCTTCGCCGCGAGATCGATATCGGCAGCGTCCCCTTCGGCAACATCGGCGATTAGTTCTTCCGTGGCCGGGTTGTACGTAGGAAACGTCTTGCCGCTCTGCGCGGGGCTCCACTGACCATCGATGAAGCAAGTCGTCTGCTGAATCTTGGGGCGATTGATTTTCTTGGAAGGGGCAGCGGTGGCCATGAGGAAACTCCTGCATTGGGAGAAGTGGCTGGGTTTCTTACTTCTTCTATTGTACGGCGTGTGGGTGAGGGGGTGACAAGGTGAGGGGGTGAGGCGAAACCTGGCAGGGGCGACTAGAATTAGCTCGGATGAAAAGGGCAACATGTCGCAGAGCAAGTCTTCATTTCCGAGGCGGCGTAACACCAGACCTGCGCGCATTCGCTGGGTGATTGCGATCTTCGTCGCCGTACCCCTGCTGCTCGTCGGTATACAGTTGTGGCCTGTCGCCTTTCTTTCCGAGGGAAGATGCCTCACCGGCCAGGCAGTTCATTTTCAGGAAGCATTCTCCGCACGAGACCCAGGGCGAGAGGGCTACTATGTTAGGGTGTGTCGATTGTCAGCCGCCGATGCGCAATCGTTGAAGCGGAGTCGGCAAACCCTGGCGGCGTATCCAATGTGGTCGTCAGGGGTGGCGTTCGATTCGTATCAGCAAATTAAGTGGCAATCGCCGGTCGAATTTGAGTCTGGACCTCATGCGGAAGTGCTGACGCGAGCCATATATCAGAGTGGCCACTACATCGGCCCTGAGGTTATGCAGACGAAGGAAGATGCAATGAGGCTGGCGGCGTTTCTACTGTGCCAGGACGGCGTCCTCCTTTCGGGGCACCATCGGGGACCCGCCAACTACACAATTTACGTCCTTGATTTGGAACGGGGTATTCTCGTATCGATCAACTTATGCAGTTAAGGAACTTGGTTGTTTTGCTCGTTGAATATAGTTAGATTGACGGCCATGACCATTCAGGTTGATTGGCGACTGCTCGCGAAATTGGCGATGGGTCCGCGCGCCGTCGTTAGTCTGTTGATGCTCGTTTCCTATGGTCTGGCCAACGTGGGCTACCCGGTATGGGAACCGGTCGTTGGCAAGGGGAGCGTCGCGTTTCCTTGTCAGTTCAGCGCGTGTGGCTGTCGGACCGCCGAGCAATGCCGGAAGGGTTGCTGCTGCCATACGAAGCAGCAAAAGATTGCGCGGGCGGTGGATCGGGGCATTGATCCCGAGCGCGTCGCGGTGCTGACGACGGAGGAGAAGGCGGCGGTCAAGCCAAGCTGTTGCAGCCAAGGGTCTGGGAAAGGTCAATTGCGTTTCGTGCTCGCCGTCGAAGCGCGGAAATGCACCGGTGCCGGCATCGAATGGATTCAAGCGGGCTTTGTCGCCGTGCCGCCGCGGCCAGTTGAATTCGTGATCGCGCCACCGCAAGTCGCGGCGGTTGACGAAGTGTGGACCAGCTATCTGCCGCCCGTTTCTGGGCAACTCCTCCGGCCGGTGTAAGGACGAGCCGATTGCGCTCGTAGATCCCCACCTTCTTTCCTGGAGACGGCTGCCCGTTCGCTTGCGCGCTGGGGAACCTCGTCTCCCCCTACCGGCTATTCATTCATCATGTCAACACAATTCAGAAGCACAGCTTCGGCTGCGCAGCCGCCGTGCGCTCGCGCGCGGCGCGGTTTTACCTTAGTTGAATTGCTGGTGGTGATTGCGATCATCGGCGTGCTCGTTGCTCTGTTATTACCAGCGGTGCAAGCCGCGCGGGAAGCCGCGCGGCGGACGCAGTGCGGCAATCACATCAAGCAATGGGCCCTCGCGGCTCATAATTATCACGATAGTTTTCTGACGTTCCCCATGACGAACGCACAAAACTATTTACCTAACGTGCAAGGCTTCTCGCCGCAGGCCCGCATCTTGCCCTTTATCGAGCAATCGAATCTGCAAGCCCAATTTGATTTTTCGCAGCCGGCGTTCACGGGGCCCTTCAACGCCCTGGTGCCGAATCCGCAATTCGCAGCCGCGTTTGCGACGCCGCTGAAAATAGCTCTCTGCCCCAGCGATCCCGCCAAGGTACTAAACGTGGGGGCGGGTGGGACGAACTACGCCGGTATCAATTACATGGTCAGTTTTGGGAGTGGCACCAGGCAGAATTACGACCTGCGGTGGAAGACGGATGGCTTTGTGCATGAGAACTCCGGCATCCGGTTTGGAGATGTCACCGATGGAGCGTCCAACACGGTACTGATGAGCGAAACCGTTCGTAGCGTGGGAGCAGACTTCACCTTGCCCGCGGGGACGCTGCCCAAGGCTCCTTATCAAGCCACGCTGAATGGCTCGACCGGAGTGAACTCAGCGCTGCAGCCTGAACAAGGAATGCAGGGAACGGGCAGCGGCTGGACGAATGGCCCCAGCGGCTATATTGAGAACCCTCATCTGGCCACCATCTGGCCCAACATGACCAGTTGGCGCGGCTCGGCAAGCGCTGCCTTGCGCGGGCGGGGAACTTCGTGGGCCCATTCGGGAGCGATGAGCACCATGACCAATGGCTACACAACTCCCAACAACGTCATTCCGGATGTGGTGACTCACTTCACCGGCTATTTCGCCCCCCGCAGCTTCCATCCCGGCGGGGCAATGGCAGCGATGGGCGATGGCTCCGTCCGCCTGCTGCCGGACAACATCGATCAGGCCGTCCATCGCGGCCTGCATAGCCGCGACGGCGGCGAAGCGACGCAGTTTTAACTTCCCTCCCCCCTCTCCTCGGTACTCCGGGGAGAGGGTTGGGGTGAGGGGCCGAGCCGCATTTGACCAACCATTGCAAATTGACCATCGCTCTATGAACGCCAATACACCACACGAATCAATCGAAACCCCAAAATCCTGGCCCGATTACCGCGCTGTCTGGCGGTGGCATTTCTATGCGAGCTTGTTCTGCATTCCGTTCGTCATCATCCTTTCGATCACCGGCGGCATCTATCTTTTCAAGCCGCAGATCGAAGCCTGGAACGAGCGGGCCTTTGACAACTTAACGATCCAAGGGAGTTCACGATCGGCCGCGGAACAGATCCAAGCAGCGCTGGCCGCCGTGCCCGATTCGACGCTCAATGGTTATGAACTGCCGCAGGGGGAGAAGCAGGCGTCGCGCGTGATTGTGAAACAGAAGGGCGCGAACATTCGCGTCTATGTGCATCCAAACACGCTCGAGGTGCTGCACACGTTTCCCGAGAACGACCGTTTTATGCGGTTCATGTTTCGCATTCACGGCGAACTGCTGATGGGCGACCGCGGCTCGATGATCGTGGAGCTCGCGGCCTCGTGGACCATCATCATGATCCTCACCGGTTTGTATCTCTGGTGGCCGCGCCAAAGTAAAGGGCTGGGGGGCATCTTGTATCCGCGGCTGTCCGCCGGCTCGCGTATTTTCTGGCGAGATATTCATAGCGTGACGGGCGTCTGGATCTCGGGTCTGGCATTGTTCTTGTTGCTCAGCGGCCTGCCCTGGGCGAAGTCGTGGGGCAATTATTTGAAAGCGGTGCGGAGCTTGACGAAAAGCGCGGTTGCCCAACAGGAATGGAGTAATACGAGTGACCAACCGGCGGTTAATCGCGATGGTGGCGAACATAGCGGTCATGGAGGCGGTTCGGGCCGGCCGCGTGCGGCGGGTCGCACACTCTCGCCAACCGAATTGGCAGCCGTGGACCGGATTGTCGCCAGCGTTCGTCCGTTGGACTTAGCTCATCCAGTTTTGATCGCGCCTCCACCTCCCGATTCAACGCAGTGGACGGTCAAGTCGATGTCCGCCAATCGTCCTTACCGCGAGAACCTGGTGGTCGATGCCGAGACTGGCAAAGTGATCAGCCGCGAGGGCTTTCGCGATAAGCAATTGATTGACAAGATCGTGAGCGTGGGCATTGCCGCTCACGAAGGGCAACTCTTCGGCTGGCCCAATCAATTGCTGGGCCTCGCCACTGCACTCGGACTGTTGCTCCTCTGCTTCAGCGGCTTGATCCTTTGGTGGCGACGCCGCGATCAAGGCGTGCTGGGTGCGCCGAAGGCGATTTTGAACCCGCGAGTTTCGTTGGGGTTGCTCGCCATCGTCGTGTTGCTCGGCATCTATCTGCCGCTGTTCGGCACGACGTTGATCGCCGTCTGGTTGCTGGAACGAATCATCCTGTGCCGCATCCCACCCGTGCGCAATTGGCTGGGCCTGCAATCGCCGGGAGTGCCGCGGGCGGGAAGCTTGACCGCGTTGAGCTTGCTCACGATCACCTTCGCTGGTTGCGATGGACCACAGCCGATCACCGGCGGCACACCGGGGATGTTGCGGGCGGGAAGTACACAGTTGGCGGAGATGCAGATCACGTTGCATCAATTCGAGAATGGCACGCTCCGGCCGGTCGGCTTTGCCGTGACAGGCATGGATGGTTCGTTTGAACTGGTGAAGAACGAAGCGAAGGGGGCGTTGCAGTTGCCATCCGGCCTATATCGCTGCACGCTCGAATCGGCTGGTTCGCCGCTGAAGATTCCGC
>JAYTUF010000612.1:0-5178 GCA_043744755.1 Anatilimnocola sp. | reverse complement strand
CCCACCAGTGGCACGGGCAGTTGTTGCCAGGCGGGTTCTTCGGCAGTTCGGAGGTCAATTTTCAACTAGGCGGAGTGTCTGCCAAAATTTCCTATTCGCCCAACGGCGACGAGGGGACGCTCACCCATCTCGACCTGCGCGTGACGCCCGGCGCGTCGCGATTGGAACTGCGGCATCAGGTCCCTACCGACCGCCTCAAAAAGTTGATCGGCATGCAGGATCTGGAAATCGGCTCGCCCGAGTTCGACGCCCTGTTCATCATTCAGGGCAACAACCCGCAGCAGGTGCGCGAACTGCTGACGGCGCAATTACAGGCGTCCATTCTTAGGCTGGCCACATGGCAAAATATGCACAGCCCGGACTTGCACCTGCTGCTCAGCGGCGGCAAGTTGCGGATTACCAAGCATCGCGGCCTTACGCAGGAAATCGAGCTCTCACGGTTCGTGCAGTTTTGCGGCGAGATTCACCAGTGCTTCGAAGCGCAGCAGCAAGGCGGCATTGAGTTTGTCGAACAACCGCCGCGCGTCTTGGTCGCCGAAACGCAGTGCCAGATCTGCGGCGATCCCCTGCATGAAAAAATCGTCTTCTGCGCCAAATGCAAAACGCCTCATCACCTTGATTGCTGGCAATATTTCGGTTCGTGCGCGGTGTATGGTTGCGGGCAGAAGCGATTTGTGGCGGCGAAGGTCACTGCGTAGGACTAAGGCCGACCGTGAACAATCCCAACGATTTCAATTTCTTCTTCTTCCTTTTTCCCTTCGTGATACTGGTCGTGGTCATCACGACTCTGGTCTTGGTCTTTCGCGCTCAGCAGGCTCGCCTCCGCATTGCATTGGAAGCGGTCGCGGCGCGCTGGCAGGGCCGGGCGTACGATGGCGGGCTCTTCGGCAATTCTTTCGCCGAGCTGCAAATCAGTGGCTTGAGCGCTCGTCTGCAATTCAAGAAGCCCAATAAACAGACCCTTACAGAACTCACCATTCATTTTCCCGATGGCCGGCTGCGGCTGGAGATTTATCCGCAGACGATT
Organism: Anatilimnocola sp.; assembly: GCA_043744755.1. Taxonomy (GTDB): domain Bacteria; phylum Planctomycetota; class Planctomycetia; order Pirellulales; family Pirellulaceae; genus Anatilimnocola. The sequence continues at coordinate 4,151 of JAYTUF010000612.1, read as the reverse complement.
GTTCATCAGGTGGGCAAACTGCTCGGGATGCAGGACATTGAAGTCGGCCGGCCGGCGTTTGACGACGCGTTCATCATCCAAGGGAACGACCTGCTGCTGATTCGAGAGTACCTCTCGCTCGAGTCGCAAGCGGCCATTCAAGCTCTGGCCAGTTTTACTTTCTATTACAACCTGCATCTAACGATCAGCGGCGGCACGTTGCGCGTGACGAAGCAAGGCGTGGCCCAGCGCGAACTGGAGCTTGTCACCTTCATCAGTGCGTTTGAAACGTTGTTCCTCGCGCTCGTTTCGACTCGCACCCTCGGCATCGAGTTCCTCCCCACAACGGCCCCGCCCCGGGTCTCGACCTCACATTGCCAGGTCTGCGGCGAAGGACTGCAAGGCCCGCTTGTCTACTGCGCGAGCTGCCAGACGCCGCACCATTTGGAATGCTGGCAGTATGTGGGCGCGTGCTCGGTCTATGCCTGCGGACAGAAGCGCTATCGCGCTACGCCGAAGTAAGGCCCGGTCAGTGGTCGGGAGCCCTTTGATGCTGGCTTGGCAAGTTGGAAAACTTGCCCCACGGGCATTCACTCAGTATCCGAGTTCACATTCTTCAGCGCCTTGATGATCAATTCCGCCGTCTGGGGCCTGCCGTTCGCGTCGGCCGAGATGCATTGCATGATGACGCGGGCCAGCGTGCGGTTGAGATTCGGCACCAGTTCCAGAATGTTCTGCGGCGGCTTGGCATCGTGCTGCAAAGCGCCTTTGCCCGTCGTGTCGCCCGAAGGCCAAGGAAACTCGTTCGCGCACAATTGATAGGACGTAACGCCGAACGAAAAAATATCGATGCGATTATCCGTCATCTTGCGGCGGACAATTTCCGGGGCCATATATAGCGGCGTCCCCGTTCGGTTGCCGGGCAAATAGTATTCCTTTTGCATTGGCACAGTCAGACCGAAGTCGATCAGCTTGAGCGAATCGCATTCGGGGCTGACGATGAAGTTCCGCGGGCAAATATCACGATGAATGAACCCCGCGCGATGGACCGCGTCGATCGACTCGGCCATCTCGCGAATCAGTTCGTGATGATGGCCGACCAGTTTCGGCTCCCCCTGCTTGAGCAGCACGTTCATGCCGGTGCCCGGGACGAATTCCATCACGATGAATTGCCGGCCGTCCTTCGCCGTGCCGTATTCAAAGGTATCGACAATTCGCGGATGCTTCATCTGCAACGCGATCTTCCCTTCGCGGGGCGTGTTGAGGCCCTTGAAGCGGGCTTCGAACGCGGCGGTCTTCTCGGTATCGAGAATCTTCAGCCCCACCGTCTTGCCGGTACTGTGGTCAAGGGCCATGTGAAAATTCGACATGGTGCCGTTGATCGCTTCCCGGAGAATCTGGAAGCGCTCGCCGATATCGGTTCGCTTATCTTTGAAAAGATCGCGAAAGGAGTCGAAAAAACTCGTGGCCATAGAAGAGAATCAGCCCGCCAACGAAAAGCCTGCTTCGATCTGCATCCGTGCCTGTTCCTGCACTTCACTCTAGGCTGACGCGGGGCAGCGAACAAGCCAGCCGGCGAAGAGAGAGGGAGCCTGGGTGCTCAGGCCGCTCTGTTGTGTGCCCGCCTGCTGACATGCCATTCGTGCTTCCCAGGAGCCGCGCACGAAGTAAGCGGATCGCGCCGCACTGGGAATTCGTTCCAGAGCGAGAGTTGACCGATGTTTTTAGGCAGCGGATACTGTCGCCCGTCGCTGCTCTTGCAACTCTTCAACCGCCTTGGTGAGCCATGCCCCGCCGTACCATCATTTCTGCTGCCGATCTGCGCCGTTTGCATCCTTTCTTGGCAACACTCGTCTTGGCCATCGCCACTCCCCTGGTGGCGTTTCAGACAGGGCACTGCGAGACGAAGCGTGCCGCGAAACAGTCACCCAACGTCGTGCTGATCATCACGGACGATCAAGGCTACGGCGATCTCGGCGCGCATGGCAACACCATGCTCCGCACGCCCCACTTAGACGCGCTCGCCAGGCAAAGCGTGCGGCTGACGAACTTTCATGTCGATCCGACGTGCGCCGAAACGCGCTCGGCCTTGATGACTGGCAAGTACAGTTGCCGCGTTGGCGTCTGGCACACGATCATGGGGCGCTCGATTCTGCGGGCCGAAGAAAAGATCATGCCGCAGTTCTTTGCCGAAGCCGGCTATCGCTGCGGCCAGTTCGGCAAATGGCATCTGGGAGACAATTATCCCTATCGCCCCCACGACCGGGGCTTTCACGAAGCCCTCTTCAGCGGCGGCGGCGGCGTGGGTCAATCGCCCGATCATTGGGGGAACAATTACTTCGATGACACCTACTCGCGCAACGGCGTGCCGGAGAAGCAAACCGGCTATTGCACCGATGTCTGGTTCAAGAACGCCACGAACTTCATCGAGAAGCACAAAGAAAAACCCTTCTTCTGCTATATCGCCACCAACGCACCGCATTCGCCGTACAACGTCGATCCCAAATATGCGAAGACGTATCTCGACCGCGGCGTGCCGCAGCCGATGGCGAATTTCTATGGCATGATCGAGAACATCGACGAAAACATCGGGCGGCTAATGACCAAACTCGATGATTGGAAACTCGCCGAAAACACGGTCGTGATTTACATGACCGACAACGGCACGGCCGAAGGTGTGTTTGCCAACTCGGTAAGTGGTGCCAAGAAGAAGGCGGCTGCGGCTGATCCGAAATGGAAGGGTTTCTCCGCCGGCATGCGAGCGCAGAAAGGCTCGCAGTATGACGGCGGTCATCGCGTTGCCTGCTTCATTCGTGCGCCGTTCTTAAAGGCGATCAAACCCGATAGAGAAGTGAGCGAATTGACGGCGCACTTCGACTTGCTACCCACTTTGCGCGCCATGTGCCGTTTGCCGGTTCAGGACGCTCAAGTAACCGAATCACTGGATGGCCAGTCATTGACTCGGCTGTTCGTAGACGATCTCGCCAAGACGTGGCAGCCCCGCACGCTGGTCGTCCACTCGCAGCGGGTCGAACATCCGGAGAAGTGGCGCAAGTGCGCGGTGATGACGAATCAATATCGGCTCGTCGATGGCGCGGAACTTTATGACATGACCAGCGATCCAGGTCAGAAGTCCGACATTGCCGTGAGCCAACCGGAAGTTGTCAAGAAACTGCGCGGCGAATACGAAGCGTGGTGGAAGCACGTCTCCCCTCGCTTCGGTGAGTACAGCGATGTGCCGCTGGGCGCTGCCGCAGCGCCGTCGCAGGAACTCTGTTGCCACGATTGGCATCCCGGCAGCCCCTCGACTCCTTGGAATCAAAGTGGCCAGCAGGGCGTGGCCGGCAATCCGCTGGTCAATGGTTGGTGGGCGGTGAAAGTCGCTCGCGCGGGACGTTATGAATTTGTGCTGCGGATGCGACCGGCAGGAACCGAACACAAAATTCCCGCCGGTGAAGCGCGGGTGAAAATCGGCGACGTTGAAGGGACGGCCAAGATCGCTGAGGGAGCGACGAGCGCCACCATTGAACTCGATCTGCAGCCGACGGAACACATGCAGTTGCAAACTTGGCTGACCCAAGCCGACGGCAAAAGCCGCGGCGCTTATTACACCATTGTGCGACTGAAATAGTATTCATTATGAATCGATATCATCTCTGGCTGGCGGGCGTCATGTACTTCCTCGTGCCAACTCACGCCTGGCCGGCCGAGCCGAATTGGATCTGGTCCACCCCAAACGCCGCCACCAAAGCCGCGGCGGGCAATGTTTACTTCCGCCGGGCGTTCACGATTGAATCGCCGGGCAAGGCCGCTGTCGAAATCACGGCCGACAATCGCTACGATTTGTTCGTTAACGGCCGCCATGTCGGCTCCGGGAAAACGGACCGAAGCGCGGCGACGACGGCGATTAAGTTGTCGGTCCCTGACATCATCAGCTCATCCGCGAAGGTACAATTGGTGGGAGGGAAGTGAGGCGGGGGCGAGGATTGAGGTAGCCCGACGCGTAAGCTATCGGGGGACTTGCAAATCCATGCTCACTCGCGGCACTTCCTCGCTAACGCGTCGGGCTACCTGGGGAAACGCATGTCGCAATACGAGCAATCTCAGCCGATTCCTGCTTCGCAAAGCGCGAGCGCGGCGGAGAGTGCGCAGCGACCGAACTTGCAACCGGC
>JAYTUF010000611.1:0-5186 GCA_043744755.1 Anatilimnocola sp. | reverse complement strand
CTATCGGGACGACCAGCGCCTGCTCCACCGGCTCAATCAAGTCATGCGCCGCGCGAAACTACTGCCTTTACCGGAATTGTTCTTGCAACTGCTGCCTGCCGCGCGTACCGCGGTCCGCAAGCGGCTGGGCGAGTTGCTGCCCTCGACCTCCAACGCATGACGAAACCGTTGCGCGATTTGACGGCCACTCGCGGGCAACGGAGAATACTGTCAGTCCGCTTGACGAACCTAGATCGGAGAAGTTTCAATGAGTCTGACGTCGATCAGCAGTCGCCGCGGGTGGTCGCTCGCCGGAATGTTGGCAGCCGTGGTCTGCACGGTCATAAGCGCCTCATCGACAGACACGATTCATGCCGACGAGGTCGCGTCGGCCTTTCGCGCTGCCAAATCGAAGCTGGTGCAAGATCTTCGTTCTGCCAAGGCCGAAGTGCGGGCTGCCGCGCTGAGCAAGTTGCGGGAGTTTCCTACGCCGGATGCGGTGGACACGCTCCTGCTACAAGGCGGTCTCACGCAATTTCCGGATGTCCGCCGCGGCTGTTTTGAAACGCTGCATTCCTTTCGAAATTCGGAAGTCGTCGGCCAGGCGTTGTTAACCGACGTGCTGCGCGATCTGAAGCGAGACAAAGTTGAACCGGCGACCAGCGTGCGCCTGATCGTGCTGCTGGCCGCGGATGCGCCGCCGGTAGTGGAGATGCAGAAGCAGGCGCTGAAGGAAGCGGAAAAGACACCCGCCGGCTGGCTGCTGTTGGCTATGGTTATCGATCAGTTGACGGAAACAGCCGACGCTCCCGCTGCCCAGTCGTTATATCAACTGGCGGAACTTCCGGTGCTCGTTTCTCAGGCCGGGTTGCGGCGGGCATATGTGCAAGCCCTGTGCAGGCTCAACGAAGCCAAAGCGGTCTCCCAATTGATTCAATTCCAGGGAACGGCCGAGGGAGAGATGCGGGCTGACATCGAACGGCGGCTAATGTTCCTCAGCGGCCTCAAGGCCGAAGATCGCCCCGACTGGTCCGCCTGGTGGAAAGAGAAGGAGGCGAAGTTCGTATTCCCGTCCGCGCTCAAACCGGCGGCGAGTCTGTTCGCGAAGGCGGACGACAACGGGCCCTCGTACTATGGCCTGCCGCTATATGGCTCGCAGATTGTCTTCGTCATCGATTATTCGGGCAGCATGCGCGGCTTGCAAATGGACGCGGCCAAGCGCGAGCTGCAAAATGCGATTACGAAACTCCCCGACGGCGTGCGGTTCAACATTGTGGCTTTCAATTCGCGCGTGATGCCCTGGAAACGGGAACTGATCCACGTTTCGCCCCAGTCGAAGCTGGAAGCAATTCAGTTTGTCGCTGCGGGGGAGGCCGGCTCGCAAACCGCTTCGTACGATGCCTTGGAGGCAGCGCTTTCGCAAAACTGCGATGCAATCTACTTCCTCACCGACGGCGCGCCGAACGGCGGCAAGACTTCGAACCCGCAGGAGATCATCACCGTTATCAGTCGTCAGAACCGCGTTCGCCGCGCCACAATCAACGCCATCGGCATCGGCGTGGGACGTGACGGAAATGTGTTCGACACATTCCTTCGCGAACTGGCTGAACGCAATTTCGGCGCCTACCGGCGGTTGGATTGACCCCAAATTTTTCACCGATCGACATTGCATTTGGCCGGTTTCCGGCTTAACGTATTAAATGCTTCTTCCGTCTTCTTCGTGGAGGAATCTGGCAATGCGCAGACTCGTTGTTTTTCAGGGTCCATCAAAGCCGTTCGCGATCATGGCTCGCGGGTTCACGCTCGTCGAACTGTTGGTTGTCATTGCGATCATCGGCGTTCTGGTCGCGCTGCTGCTCCCCGCGGTGCAAGCCGCGCGGGAAGCTGCCCGGCGCACGCAGTGCGTCAATCATCTCAAGCAGTTGGGCTTGGCAACGCACAACTTTGAGTCTTCGTACAGGCGTCTGCCGCACGGTTCCGAATCATCTGCCCTGTGGGGTCCGTCGCCGCATGCATACCTGATGCCGGTAATGGAGCAGGGAAACGTCTTTAGCCAGATGGATCAATCTTTTGCCCACGGCTCGAGTGCCCAGGGCGGCGCGGGAGGTACGGTTCTCAATCACGAATTCGGCTCCACGTCCCGGCCCAAGATTTTTCATTGCCCGTCGGAAATCAACATGTATAAGGGCTTGGTTTACGGGTTCACAAACTATCACACTAACTATGGCAGTTGGGTTCGCTTGCAGTCTCGTTGGGACGGCGTGTACGGAACCAACTTCGTTCCCTATGGCAGCGTCCCCGCGATGCCCGCTACGAAGTTGGGAGACATTACCGACGGCACGAGTAATACGCTATTCTATGCCGAGGTCTGCAACGGCATTGGCGCCAATCCCGTCAGGCGCGATCCTCGCCGCGATTGCTACGATGCTGGCTCGCAAACCGGAACGACCGCTGCCGCTGTTCGCAATTCCTTGCTGGCCATCAATTGGCAAACGGCCCCACCCGCGGCCTCCGGTTGGAACTGGCGGGGCTATCCTTGGCGAGAAGGTTCGATCTGGCGAAACGGCTTCAACACCCTGCTCCCGCCCAACAAACCCTGTTACCGCCCTAACAACGAGTGGTGGCAACTGGTCACTCCCGCCAGCAGTTACCACCCCGGCGGCGTGAACGCCTGCCTGGCCGACGGCAGCGTCCGCTTTGTGAGCGAATCAGTCGATGCCGATATTTGGACCGCCACCGGCACCATGGGCTTGGGCGAAGTCAGCATCCTGCCTTAGTGTTTATTCATCCCCACGCTCGATCTCGAATTTTCATGATTCAGCATCGCAGTCTTAACCTGGCACTCTGCACCTTGGCCCTCATCATCGGCAGTAGTAGCCTGCTCGTCGGCTGTGGCGAAAAAACGGTTGGCCCCAAAACAGAGATGACCGATAAAGACCTGCAGCAGATCAAAGAGTACCAGCAGCAAGCGACGGACGAATGGGGTAATAAAAAGGCAAAGTAGCAGGTTCAAGGCATCAAGCTGATTGCACCGCCACGGCGCGTTTCGCATCGAAGGGATTACCCAGTGGATCGAGCAGCGCTTCGGTAATTCTGCGGCGGCGGACTTTGCGGACCTGGCACCAGAGGCCGTCCACTTCGATCATGTCGCCACCCTTAAGATGGTCTTCGCGGCCGGTATTCAACCAATCGTTAAGGGTAATTGCATCAGGCAGATCGCCGCCAAGTTCCACGCGCTTCAATAGCGTTCGCAGTTGGCCCAGAGTCACGCCGCCGCCGACGACCAGTTGTTGTCCCGCGGGGCTGATGTGCCGCGGCAAGCGGTCGAATTCATCTTGAATATCGCCCACCAATTCTTCAAAAATATCTTCCTGCGTAATCATCCCCAGAACCTTGCCCCCCTCACCCCGGACGAGCGCCAAGTGTTGATGCTCGGTGGTCATCCGGCGAAGCGCTTCACTGAGCGGCACGTTTCCCGCCACGCTGCTGATCTGCCGCACGATCTCGCGAATCACGGGGTTGCCGGGGTGCGTCTTCGCCAGCAGCACCATGTCTTTGAACGTGACATAACCGATGATCGCCTGCGGATCGCCGCGATGCACGGTTACGGGAAAGCGGGTGTGCAAGTCCATGTGGGCGATGATCAGATTCTCGCTCAGCGTGGCGTCGGCCACCACCATCACGATGTCGTCTTCGGGCAGCATGATGTCGCTGACCCGCATCGACGACAGCCGGCTGGCCTGGATAATGATTCGCTCTTCCTGCATCCCAATGGCCTGACTCGCCCGCAGCAAATTGACCTGGGCCCGCAATTCATGCAGGCCGATTTGGCGGTGGTCTTCCTTGTACTTCATGAACGGCAGCCGCTCGACCAGTGCCACGAACTGCATGGTAATGGCTTCGAACAACCACACGGCGGGATAAAAAATGAGTGAGAAGACCCACATCGCGGGGCTGAGCAGCGTGCAGACGAATTCCGCGTTTTTGAGCGCGAAGACTTTGGGAATCAGTTCGCCGACGACAATCGTAAAGGCGGAAATCGGCAGCACGACGCAGGCAATGGCAATCGCGCCGGCCCAGGCCTGATCAATGCCAACGCGCACTAACAGCGGTTCAATCAGCGGCGTGAGATCTTCTTCGGCCGAGGCCCCGCCAACCGCCGCGGCAATCGCTCCCGCCAGTGTGATGCCGAGTTGCACCACGGCCAGGCTTCCCTCCATCCGGCCCTTCATCCGCAGCGCGATGGCAGCGCCGCGGCGTTTTTGTTCGGTCAGCAGTCGTAAACGATCGACGCGGACCGACGCCAAAGCCAGTTCATACGCGGCGAACATGCCATTCAGCAGCAGCATGACGACGATGACCGCAACGACCGTTAAACTCATTCCGCAAACATCCCTGGGGAAATGCAAACCGGCGACTTGCTTCCTTTGGGGGTCGGCAATGCCTAGGGAGCAAGATACTCTACACGGGGCTGATGGATAAGACGGCGCGTCGTTGTGTGGCACTGGCTAGGCAGACGAGCCTGCGACGTCCCCTCATCGAAAACCACAGCCGAGTCTTCCTGCCAGTGCTGAGCCGCGTTGCACGTCAGCACTGGCAGTCAGTCGCGGCGACGACCAATTGCCAAAGCAATCGTTTGGCGCGACTTCCTAGCCAGTGGCACCTGCAGCTTGGGCTCGGGCGATGCCCAAACGCGCGAGCAAATCCGCTGCAAGCCAACCTTCGTCGCTCCAACCGCGGCCCCGATTGTAGGCCGTAATCGCCGCCTGCAATTGCTCGGCGGAGAGGGCCGCGGCGGGATCGTCGCTGGGCGTTTGCTGCAGGAAGCGGGCAGGAAGTGTGTCTTCGGCCGGTTGCCAGCCGGCTTCAATGTTGAACCACTTGCGGGCGGTGACGATCCGCTGGGCGGTGATTCGCAGCTCTTCCGCCGTCACATCCCAGCCGGTGACGAGTTGCAGCATGGCCGCAGACTCAGCATAGAAATCGGCGAAGATACCTCGCAGGAATTTGCAAAGAATGAGCGAATCGAGCAGGGCGGCCTTGTCTTCGGTGGCGATGGCATAGGGAGCGGACTCCGGCGTCACTTGCCGGCGGTTCACGTTTGTGGAGAAATCGGCTTCGTAGGCACCGCTGCGATTATGATCGGCCCCCCGCGTGCCAACCGCGAAGCCCAAGGCCATTGTCTGCAGCGCCCGCGGTTCATAGCC
>JAYTUF010000610.1:0-5187 GCA_043744755.1 Anatilimnocola sp. | reverse complement strand
CTTATGACCTGCAAGAGAAGGGGATGGACACCGTCGAAGCCAACCACGCCCTGGGCTTCAAAGCCGACATGCGCGACTACGGCGTGGGCATTCAGATTCTGAAGGACCTGGGCCTGCGCAAGATTCGCCTGCTCACCAACAACCCCAAAAAGACCGACGCCTTCGTCTACAGCGGTTTCGATTTGCAAGTCGTCGATCAGGTGCCGATCATCAGCGCCCCGAACCCGCACAACGCGAAGTATCTGGCGACCAAGCGGGATAAGTTGGGGCATCAACTGCCGGGGGAGATGTAGTCCCGCATCCGACTACCATATCAGCGGTATTCGATAGGCAGCGAACTGCGAATCGCAGCTAATCAAGGTTAGTTGCTCGCAGATGGCTTGTGCAATCAAAATGCGGTCGAACGGATCACGATGATGTTGAGGCAGCGTTGCGACGAACAGCGCATGTGATTTAGAAATATCGAGCAGTTGAATTCGAGCCACGGCCATCCACCGATCCGTTAGCGTGCCCAACGAATCGCTCAAGACCAGTTTGCCGCTGCCGACTTTGATCGCCAATTCCCAAACGGATGCCACGCTCAAGTAGAGGTCATTTTGGGGGTCAGCAATGGCTGCTTTGGCCGCAGTGCTCAAGCTCGGATTCCCTTGCGCCAACCAGAGGAAGGTGTGGGTATCGAGCAGCAGGTTCACTACATATACTCCTTGAACTCGTCTAGCGGTGCATCGAAATCCGGTGCGATGTAGAGGATTGAATCCTTGCCAAAACCCGGTGGCGGACGAGGTGTCTTCGGCGAATTCTCGGTCGTCAGTTTAGCCACAACCCGCTGATTGTTCGTAATCACGACTTCATCGCCGCGCGCTAAGCCGTTAATCAATTGCTCCAAATTGGCAGCGGCTTCTTCAAGAGTAACGGTGGTTGTCATGATATTCCTCCAGGCTTGCCCGGTGAAGTGATTGTGGAAGCGACACTTGCATCTTCGCCATAGCAGCCGGTGAATTCAAGCAATCGAGTTGCCCTTGCGCTACTTCGCCACCGGTGGCTCAAACTGCAGCGAATAACTCCCATCCGCATGCAGCGTGATTTTGCGGACGTTGACCCAGGTGTGATAGAGCCGCCCCGGTTGACTTTGAGGTCTGAAGCAGACGCTGAGGCCGGCTATCTTGTCGGTCCCCGCTCGATAGGTAAGGCAAGCGTCGGAATGCTCGGGATTGAGCGTGCAACTAATATGTTTGTACTCATTGGCGCCGGTGGTCTGATACGTCCTGTCGCCAAACTCCATTTTGTGATGCTGGAGGATGGCTTTGGCTTCAGCCAGCGATTGGCCGGGGACGATTTCCGCCGTTTGACGGACCGGCACTGCTGGTTGCTGCGCGAGCCCTTTCTGCGCCACGGCGCTGGAAAGGTGGAACGAGCCGCAGAGCAGCACGGCGCAAATGATGATGAGGCGTTGCATTGGAATTCCTTTTCCTGACTCGCACGAACCTGGGGGTTCGTGCTACGTCGCCAAGCGGTTCGTGCTACGTGGCCGAACGATACTTATCGAGCAGCCGTCCTGGCGTGCCCATTTCCGAGTAGCCGCCATCGACGTGCATCGTTTCGGCGGTGATGCCGTCCGACATCGTCGAGAGCAGGAAGGCGCCGGTGCGGGCCACTTCCTCGTGCGTCACGATTCGCTGCAGCGGGGCCATTTGCTTATAGACAGGCTGGAATTCGCCCACCCCGGCCGCGGAGCCGGCGAGCGTCTTGAGCGGGCCGGCGCTGAGGGCGTTCACGCGAATGCCGTGCAAGCCCAGATCGTAGGCTGCATACTTCATGCACGATTCGAGGGCCGCCTTGCAAATGCCCATGACGTTGTAGCCCGGCACAATCCGCTCGCCGCCGTAATACGTGAGCGTGAGCACCGAAGCGCCATGTTCGAGCACCTCTTCGCGCTTCTCGTCCACCACCGCCGGCTTCAAGATTCCCTTGGCAGCGTTGCAGACCGCGAGCAGGCTATAGGCGCTGATGTCCATCGCCAACTTAAAACCTTCGCGCGACGTGGCGATGGTTTCGGCTTTGAGGTCTTTCAAATCGGCATACGCGATGCAGTGCAACAGAAAATCGATCTGACCGAATTCTTTCTTCGTATGCTCCATGACCTCGGCGATGTTCTCATCGCTTTGGACGTTCAGCGGCACGAGGAACTTCGCCTTGTCCGCGAAATCATCAATGCATTTTTGCACGCGATGGCGGTTCTTCTTTTTTTCATCGTCAGGCTTATCGGGCAGATGGGTGAAGCCGCAAACGCCCCCTTGCTCCATGATGAACTTGGCGATGTACCAGGCAATCGACCGATCATTGGCGACGCCGAGAATCAAACCTTTTTTACCGTCGAACATGCCCATGGCTTTAACCTCAATCAAATCAATGGCTGGCCTCACTTGTAGCACAGCCCCTCACCCCGACCCTCTCCCCGGGGTACCGAGGAGAGGGAGTAAATCAAATGCAGATATCCTTCGCAGAATACCGCAGGCTGCTTAAATCGCCTATGGCAGACTTTTCAGTTTGAACACACTTTACTAGGATAGCGCAATCGGCTTGACGACACCTAGCATCACCCAATGAACATGGCCAAAACTCCGCGTCCGCAACTCACCAGCCTCGAAGCTCATCCGGCGCTCGCGGAGACGGCGTCACAGTTGTTCTATGCCGCGGCGCTTGAAAGTTCGCCGGCCGCGTTTTTGAAGCAGGCAATTCCGTTGGTCTGCCAGGCCTTGGGCGGAGACTATCTCGCGCTGGTGAAGGGCGAGAAGGGAAAGTGGCGGGTGCTCGGCGCGTCGGGGCCGGAGCGGCCGCTGCCGACGGATCTGCTCGCGGAAGTGCTGGACGAAGATCAGCCACAATTGAAGCGGCAATGGTATATTTCGCCCCTCGCGCCGCGAAGTGGTTCCGGCGAACTGCTGGCCGCGTTTCGCACTTGGCTGGAACGACCGGAACCGGGCGATGCCTTTGAGATTCTCGCCGGCTGGTTGCAGACGGCCTTGGCCGCGGTGCGCGAGCGCGAACGGCACGATCAACGGCTGATGCGATTGCAAGCCATTCTCGAAATCGCCGCCCGCTGGCAACAGACGCACGAAATGTCCGCCCTGCTCGAACAGATGGCCGCCACTTCCACCCGGTTGCTCGGCGCCGAACGGGCGACCATCTTTCTGTGGGACCGTGCAGCGAAAATGCTCATCGGCCGGCCTGCGTTGGGCGTGCAAGGGAATGAACTGCGGATTCCAGATCACACGGGAATCGTGGGCCAGGTCGTTCACACCGGTCAGACTCGACGGGTTGATATGGATGTCGAAGCCGAGCAAGGGGAAGTCGATCGGCGCGTCGATCAGCAATTGAAGTTCCACACCAAGTCGCTGCTCTGCGTTCCCTTGCGCGGACGTAGTGGGGAATTGTTCGGCGCGTTCGAGGTCATCAACAAAATCGGCGGCAACTTTACCGACGTCGATCTGGAAGCGCTGACCGAGCTCGCCGCGCACGCCGCCATTGCGCTGGAGAATACGCAGCAGGTCGAAGAGTTGCTCCATTCCCGCAAGCAGATCACCGACGATGCCGCCGGCCGCGTGCAGATGATCGGTGATTGCTTGCCCATTCAAGCCTTGCGCTCGACCATCCGCCGCGTCGCCGACACCGACCTGGCCGTGCTGATCCTGGGCGAGAACGGCACCGGCAAGGAAGTCGTCGCGCAGATGATTCACTACGGCAGCCGCCGTCGCGCGGAACCGTTCGTGGCCGTGAACTGCGCCGCGATCACCGAAACGCTGCTCGAAAGCGAACTCTTCGGCCATGAGAAAGGGGCCTTCACCGACGCCCGCGAAATGCGGCAAGGGAAATTTGAATTGGCTTCCAAGGGAACATTGTTTCTCGACGAAATCGGCGATATGAGCCTGGGCGGGCAATCGAAGCTGCTGCGTGTGCTCGAAGAAAAGATTGTCGTACGCGTCGGCGGCTCGACGAATATTTCCAGCAATGCCCGCGTACTGGCGGCGACGAATCAAAACCTGGCCGATCTCGTCCGGCAGAAGAAGTTCCGCGAGGATTTGTACTTCCGCCTCAATGTCGTCACGCTCGAGATGCCGCCCCTGCGCGCGCGGGGTGAAGACATCGTGATGCTCGCGGAACATTTTCTAAAACACTTCTGCCTGCAAGCCCGGCGGCGCATAGTCAAATTCACCACCGCGGCCAAGCGCCGGCTGATGTCGCACTCCTGGCCCGGCAATGTTCGCGAATTGCGGAACTTGATGGAGCGGCTCGCTTATCTCTCGCCGGAAGATATCGACAAGCTTGATGCGCCGGATCTTTCCTTCATCCTTTCGCCCGCCGCCACTGCCGCGGGCGCATTGTCGCTGGATGCACCGCTGAATGATGCCACGCAGCATTTTCAGACGGAATACATCAAGCGCCACATCGAAGCCTGCCGCGGCAACATGACCGCCGCCGCGGAGAAGCTGGGCCTGCATCGCTCGAACCTGTATCGCAAAATGCGGCAGCTCGAGATGGATGTGCAGGAGGATGAATAACGGGCAGAGCTATTTCGTGAGGATCGCCAGTCCCGCCGCCGCCACTTGCGCATCTTCAGTCGATTTCACGCCGGAGACGCCGATCGCACCGATCAGTTTGCCATCAACAATGATCGGCAGACCACCTTCGATGGGTAAAGCCCCGGGCAACTTCAGCACGCGGACGGCCGTGCCACCTTTTTCGAGCGTTTCTTCAAAAGCCTTGGTCGGCCGGCGGAAGAGGGCGGAAGTCTTGGCTTTCTCAATGGAGACCTCGACGCTGCCCAGTTGCGTGTTGTCGAGCCGATGGAACAGCACGAGATAGCCGGAGCTATCGACCACCGCAATCGCGACAGGCCAGCCCTGCTTGTTCGCTTCCACTTCGGCCGCTTCGACAATCGCGTGCGCCTGTTTGAGCGAGATCGGCGCGCCATACGGGGGCGGCGGCGGAGCGGGAGTCGACGCCGGTTGTGCGACGGTAGTCTGACCTTGCGCACTAGCGAGGCCGATTGTGGTCAGAGTCAAGTACACGGCGAGTATGCAACGCGCGGTGAGCAACATGGAGGTTTTCCTTCGGGAAGCGGAGTGAGATCGAAAGGCCAAAGCGAGAATATAACGCGCAGGTAGCCCGTCGCGTCAGCAAGGAAGT
>JAYTUF010000609.1:0-5188 GCA_043744755.1 Anatilimnocola sp. | reverse complement strand
GGATACGAGTTTGCTGGAAGAGTTGGTAGACTTGATAGAGACGGTGATCATCTACAAGCTACCCCGCCTCAGCCGCGAGGAGATTCAAGCCATGCTGGAAGTGAACGACATTCGGGAAACGAAGGTCTATCAGGAGGCGCTGCAGGAAGGGCGCGAGGAGGGTCGCGAAGAAGGCGCGGCGCAGGAACGAGTACGCATTCTTCAGGAAATGTCCAAGTTCGCCGCTCGCGGGCTTTCGGCTTCAGAGATTGCCGAGGCGTTGAAGCTGGAATTGTCCCTGGTGAACAAAGCGCTGGGCCTGAAGGCGGATTGATCGCTCAGCCGATTACGATTTGCCCTGGGACGATTCGCGCCACCCCGCCCGTCGTTGACTGCTGCGAGTTAGCAGAGCCATTACCCGCCCCATCACTCAAAGTCATAAGCCACAATTTTTTCAAAATATTTCGCGTATTTTTTCTTCAGTTCGTTGTGGCGTTCGTGGTTGCCATACTTGGCCATGCCGGCGAAATTGTCGAAGGTCAGCACAACGCCGACGTGATAAGCATTACGCGGGTCAACCATGAACTCCTTCGGAGTCGCCTTGCCCGCCGGCTTGCCGATGCGAAACGCCCGGACGGATTCGATCTCACTGAAGCATTTCTCCGCTTCGAGAGCAAACGCGCCGGCCGTACCTTCGGGCGCGTCGGACTTGAACGAATACATCGCGACATGAACGAACGGCCCGGCGACGAGTTTTTCGGAGGCGGGCTTCTCGGCCGCTCGTTTGGCGTCGTCTTGAGCGGGGAGTGCTGTCGCCATTAAACCAACTATCGCAACCAGTGTGATGAACCGCAGTGCCAACGACCGGCCAATGATTGCCAAACTCATGATCGACGCTCCGGTGAAGAAGAACTCGAACCACTTCTGCCAAGTGGCTGAAGTATAGCCCTGTGGCCGCGCTGTTTCAAATTAGATTCCGTTAAACGCTCGTGCGGTAACGGACGGAATCTGACGTCGGCGTGATTGCGCTGATGGGCAACGATACGTAGCAGCAGGTTCGTATCGAGAAGAATCATTCCCCGGCCTGGCGTGTGTAGATCGCGTTGCGGGAATCGTCCATGTCGCCCACCTCAACCATGTACGGCAGCATCTCCGCGAAGATGTCTTCATTGGTGGCCAGCGACACCGGAGAACCAGGCAGTTGCGGCTCAGCAACAAAGACAATCGCCTCGTTTACTTCGGCTGGCATGTTGACGAGTGAGTCGACGATTTCCTGCTTCGTGCCCTTCAAGATTACTGGATTCATTGAGGATTTACACCAATCGTTTTCTCGGCAATGGAATGTTGGCTTTACCGCTGCCTTCATTCTTTCCTCGTCAACCATGTAACGCAAGCTCGCTCGCCCGCAGCACGGCTGCGGGCTACGCGTCTCCGTCCTGGGCCTACGCCTGCTTCGGCACGACCATGGCGATCATTCGCTTTTGCTGTTGCTGCGGCGGGGATTCGAGCTTGCCGATTTCGAGCAGCTTGGTGATGACCTGGTCCATCACTTTCCGGCCTTCGTCGATGTGGGCCAGTTCGCGGCCGCGGAAGATCACCGAGACTTGCACCTTGTCTTTGTGCTCAAGAAAGCCGATGGCTTGCTTGACCTTGAATTCGATGTCGTGGTCGCCAGTTTTCGGGCGCAGACGAATCTCTTTGGTCTTGGGGTGGTGCGCGGTTTGGTGCGACTTTTTGTTTTGTTGATACTTGAACTTGCCGTAGTCCATGATCCGGCAGACGGGGGGCCGGTCGTTGGGGGCCACTTCCACCAGGTCCAAATCAACCTCGCGAGCTTTGGCGAGGGCACCGTCCACGGGCATGATGCCAAGTTGAGCGCCATCGGCTCCGATCACGCGCACGGGAGAAATACGAATCTGCTCGTTGATACGAGTCTTCTGGTCTGCTGGAGGGATCGCGGCACCCTTTCTAATCGAGAAACCAACGCGGATCGCTGTTGGCAGTATTTGCCAACCATGCTGAATCCGCAAAAAATCACTTCGTCTCACGCCACGCTACGGTTTGCGAATGGCAATCGACATCCGGCTTGGCGCAGGCCGTAACGTGTTAGTAGTGTTGCGATTGGAGCGACGGAAGTCAACACCGCGACGCGCAGTTCGTGGCGGCAGACCTCCGGGTGTGCCCGTCCCCCCGCCAGCCATTGTTGTGAACCGCCCTCCTGCTTCGTTAAGCTGGAGCCTGATTTACGGTTTTCCTCTCTCCCCTTTGGATCAACACCCATGAATCATGAACCGTCCTCTCTGCGTCCTGATCGTCAGGTTTCCTCTTCTTCGTCCAAGCCGGCACTGGGGCGGCGGTCGTTTGTCGCGGCGCTGGCGGGTGTGGCTACAGCCGGATTGGCGAGCCAGTTAGCGGACGCTCGCGAGTACGGCCCCAACGCTCAGCCGGTTCGCTATCCCGATCCGGACATTCTGACGCTCGACGATCGGTTCAAGGCATACGCGCTGGGCAACACGCTGATCCAGCGGCTGTATCACAGTAAAGAAATGCTCTGGGCCGAAGGGCCGGCCTGGAACGGCGTGGGGCGGTATTTGCTGTGGAGCGATATTCCCAACAACGTGCAGCTCCGCTGGCTCGAAGAAGATGGCCACGTCAGCACGTTCCGCAATCCGGCCGGCAACAGCAACGGCAACACGTTCGACTACGAAGGGCGGCAAATCTCCTGCGAACATGGCAACCGCCGCGTCGTCCGCTATGAATACAACGGCAAGCTCACCGTGCTGGCCGACAAGTTCGAAGGCAAGCCGTTCAACGCCCCGAACGACGCGGTCGTGCATCCCGCCGACGGCGCCATCTGGTTCACCGATCCGGGGTACGGCAGCTTAATGAACTACGAAGGGAACAAAGGCCCGCTGCAACTGAAGGAAGCCGTCTATCGCATCGACGCGCGCACGGGCGCCGTTGAAAAGCTGACGGAGGAAATCTTCAAACCGAACGGCCTGTGCTTCTCGCCCGACTATAAGAAGTTGTACGTCGCCGATACTGGCGCCTCGCACTACAAGGACGCGCCGAAGAACATCAAGGTCTGGGATATCGTCGATGGTAAGAAGCTGGCGCGGGGCCGAGAATTCGCCTCGATGAAACTCATGATGAAGGACGCGAAGGGCGCAGCGGTGGAAAAAGCCGGTTTCGCCGACGGCATCCGGGCCGACATCGACGGCAACATCTGGGCCTCGGCCGGCTGGGTCGGCGACGGCTACGACGGCGTCCACTGCTTCGCCCCGGACGGAACCCGCATCGGCCAAATCCTGCTCCCCGAAATCTGCAGCAACGTCTGCTTCGGCGGCACCAAGCGCAACCGCCTCTTCATGACCGGCAGCACGTCGCTCTACGCCGTCTATGTGGAAACACAAGGGGCGCACATTACTTAAGTTGGAGTCCCGCGTTTACGCGGTCCCCAGTTGGAGTCCCGCGTTTACGCGGTCCCCAGGCCGGCTAAAGCCGGGACTCCAGCGCTCTCAAGCCGCGTTCCAAAAACCATCCTGTTCGGTGAATTAGTCCCCGACTTATTCATCACCCGCACCGCGGAAACACGGGAACGGCGCTAGCGCGCGATGAATAACTCCAGCCATTATTCAACTCGTCCTTTTTGCCGTCCAAGTTGGAGTTCCGCGTGTACGCGGCACCACCGACCGACTGAAGCCGGAACTCCAACTTTAGCGGGGACCCTCCAATTTGTCCGCCATTGCCAACGTGCTAAAGTGCAGGCAAGGGAGCAGCGCGAAGATCATCTCCTCGGTTAAGACGGGCCGGAATCTTCCTGCGGCCGCCGGCCTGGTGCCGGTGGGGCGCTCACTGGTTGGCTACAAGAATCCAATGCGAAGTCTGGCGACCACGGGGCTTGTCCCCGTGGGGCCGTCACTGGACAGCTACGAAGCTCGGAAGTGATGGCCCCTCCGGCGCGAGGCCGGTAGTCGCCGGTGTCAAATGCGGATTCCTGTAGCTGACCAGTGAGCGCCCCACTGGGGCAAGCCCAGTGGTCGCGGGGATGTAGTGCGGGAGTTTCTTTTGGCTGTTCGTTGACGTGTTTTTCCCCCTGCCTCAAATCCGCGCCCCCCTCCCCCATGTACGACGCTCTCCTCCTCGTTTCTTTCGGCGGCCCTGAGGGCCCAGACGATGTATTGCCCTTCCTTGAAAACGTCTTGCGAGGGAAGAATGTGCCGCGGGAGAGGATGCTGGCGGTGGCGGAGCATTATCAACATTTTGGGGGTGTGAGTCCGATCAACGGGCAGAATCGGGCGTTGATTGGGGCGCTTGAAACCGAGCTGAAGACAAACGGCGTTCAGTTGCCAATTTACTTTGGAAATCGCAACTGGCATCCTTTGCTGCCGGAGACGCTGGCGCAGATGAAGCGGGACGGAGTGCAGCGTGCGCTGGCGTTTTTTACGTCGGCGTTCAGTTCGTATAGCGGCTGCCGGCAATATCGCGAGAACATTGCCGTGGCCCAGGAGGTTGTTGCTGCGAGTACGCAGGACGTCGGTGAGAGTGCGCCGGTGATTGAGAAGTTGCGCGTGTTCTTCAATCACCCAGGGTTCATTGAACCCATGATCGAGCGGACTCGCGATGCGCTTTCGAAAGTTCCGGTCGAGCGACGCGAAGCTGCCGCGCTGTTGTTTTCGGCTCACAGCATTCCGCTCTCGATGGCTCTTAACTGCCGGTACGAAGAGCAACTGCGGGAAGCATCACGGCTGATTGCCGAGGGCGTGAATCATCCCGAGCATCGGCTGGTGTATCAAAGCCGGAGCGGGCCGGCGACGCAACCTTGGCTCGAGCCGGATGTGGGGGATGTCGTCAAGGAGTTGGCGGCCGGCGGACAGGTGCGGGATGTGGTTGTCGTGCCCGTCGGTTTTATTTCCGATCACATGGAAGTGCTGTATGACCTGGACGATGAAGCAAAGGGGATTGCGAAGGGACTGGGCCTGAACCTGGTTCGCGCCGGAACCGTGGGGACGCATCCGCGGTTCGTGACTATGATTCGGGAACTGATTGAGGAACGGATAAGCGGCAGGGAGCGACTCGCGCTGGGAACGCTGGGACCCAGTCATGATGTCTGCCCGGCCGATTGCTGCCGGTATGAACCGCGGCGGCCGTTGTAGGCCGGAACAAGTGTACACACGCAGTTCCGGCGGGCTTGCAATGCGACGATTCG
>JAYTUF010000608.1:0-5191 GCA_043744755.1 Anatilimnocola sp. | reverse complement strand
AGCCGGACACGACCAAACGTTTTTGACGGTTTCGCCCGCTTAGGTTAGAGTAAAGAATATGGAGACGACACTCGTCAGTGAAGCCGATATCTTTGCCCGAGCGATGTTGCCGCCGGGTAGCTCTATGTCTCGTGAGCAGGCCGAGTCGATTCTGCGCTGGAAGTTTTCGGCTCAGGCGCATGAACAGATGCGAGAACTGCTGCAAAAGAACAGCGATGACACAATTAACACGGAAGAGCGAGAAATCCTCGATCGATACCGGCGCGTTGGCCAAACGATCAATATCCTTCAAGCCCAGGCCAGGCTTGTACTCAGCGGCAAAACGGCGCAGCCGTGAGCGCGGCGCTCCGTGCGATCATCGTTGAGCGGGCCGGCAATTGCTGCGAATATTGTCAGCTTCCGCAAGGGCACTCGGCATTCATTCATGAAATCGAACACATCATCGCCCGCAAGCACCACGGAAAAACTGAACAGACTAATCTCGCTCTTGCCTGTTTTGAATGCAACGACTTCAAAGGCTCAGATATTGCAGGTCTTGACCCTGAGACTGGCGAGTTAAGCCGATTGTTCCACCCTCGCGTCGACGTCTGGGAAGAACACTTTCGCTGGCAAGGAGCAATCCTGCTCGGCCTGACTCCGGTTGGAAGGACGACGATTGACCTTCTGCGCATTGACGAGCCACCACGAGTCGAACATCGGCGATTGGTTGCTCGACAACACGATTAACTGAGACTCGCTCACATCAACTAATCAATCCCCTTCTCCCGCAACCACTCGCCTACCCTCTCCGCCAGCGACTCTTGCACGCCGGAATAAAAATGATCGGCACCCTCAATGGTGCTGACTTCGCGCAGGGCATGGGACGGTAGTTTGTTGATCGCTTCCGGCAAGCCCGCAAAGGCGATGCCGCCTTGAGCCAGTTCCTTGCTGCCGTAGGTGAAGAGGGCAGGGCAGGGGAGTTGCTGGAGGAACTCCAAAATGTTGTACCGCTCGGCGGGCCCGTATTTGTCGATGTAGCTGGCCGCGGTGATCAGCAGCGGAAAGGGGAACCTGGCGGTGAACAGTTCGTCTTCGGCCCCTTCCTTAGCCAGTTCGCGGGCAATGCTCATCGACTCAAAGAACACGCTACTTTCAGGCGCATGCATGAAAGCCGTATACGAGAGCCGCGGCGGCGAGACCGCAATTACCGCGGAGACATTTCCATGCCGATCATTGGCCTGCGCATAGACGGCTTTGATGGCGCCCAGGCTATGGCCCAGCAGGATCACGCGCGGCTGTCCACGGCTGGCGAGGAACTTGATCCAGGCGGCGATATCCAGGCGGCAGTCGTCAACCATTTCATAGGCAGCGCCGAGCCGCTTGCGGACGTTGCCTAGTTGCGCTCCAAACACGGAGTCGTGCCCGCGGGTGTTGACGGTCAGCGTGGGATAGCCGGCCGCATGCAGCTTGGGCAGCAGCGGCTCGAACGTACTCGAGGAATAGAAATTCCCGCCGACGCCATGCAGCACAATGACCGTGGGCTGCTTGCGCACTTGACCTTCGCCCGCGGTGCGCAGCGCGCCATCGAGTCGCAAGCCGTCAGCGGTCGTCGTGCGGACCAGTTCCACCAGCATGGCTATTTGCGCGCGGCCTGAATATCGGCGAGGAGGGGACCTTTGATGCTCGTGTCTTTAATCTTCTGCGCTGCATCGTCGGCTTTGGAGAGGGCTTTGCGGCCGTCTTCTGGTCGTCCGGCCAGTTTGAGTTTCTTCCCTAGACTCAAAAAGGCATAGCCGCGGATGTCATCTTCCTTAATGGCTTCTGCAATCTTGTTGGCATCGCCGAAAACCGCTGTCGCTTCATCCGGCTTTTTGGTCTTGGCGAGGGCATCGCCCATTTCAGCCAGGCAATCAACCTTCTCGCGGGGAGCAGTCAAGGCGGTGATGAATTCCATCGCCTTGCCCAGCGCGGCTTTAGCCTCTGCGGGACGCTCCGACCGTTCATAGGCGACGATGATCTTGCCATAAGCGGCTGCTTTCATCGCCGGAAGTTCAACCTTTGCCGCTGCCAGTTCCGCGTTCTTGAGATGCTCAACCGCCGCATCGGGATTCTTCAGATACACGCCGGACGCAGTGCCAAGTTCCGCAAGTGCGAGGGCTTTGGCTCCGGCATCATCGACGGCTTCGAGCGCCTTCGCCGCCTCGCGCAGCGCCTTTTTCGCTTCGTTCAACTTGCCCGCCCGTCCCATCGCTTGGCCAACGAAGATCAGCGTATTGGCGCGACTGGCCGGCTCTTCCACCTCGGCGGCCGAGGTGGCAGCGCCGCTGAGCGTGGCTTCGCCCGCGAGGACATCTCCGGCCTTCAATTGCTTCTCGCCCAGTCCCGCCAACAGGCGGGCTTTGCGTCCGCTATCGGGTTCGGCGTGGGCCTTCTTTACTTGTTGATCGAGCGAAATCTCTTTCTTATCCCCCCCGCCGCAACCATTTACCAACAGCAACATGCCCGCCAACAGTACCAACCAAATCCGGCCACTCATTCCGATTACTCCCCGCGACAAAGATGAGATTCGTAGGATGGCCACTCTTGGCCGTCCAGGCGACAGACGGGCGCACAAGAGTGCCCATCCTACAGTTTGCCGTATCGTATCACGAAAACTGCACGCCGCAGCCCCGCAGGCGATCTTCGGCCGCGGCCATCAGGGCATCTTCGGCCGCTTCGGTGGCGGCTTCATACGTAACGCTGAACCGCAGGAACGCGCCGGCGTCGTCCCAGGGCACGGTGACGATCGACAACTGCGTGATCAAAAACTGGCTGGCTTCTTCAGCATTCTTGAACTGCGTGCCGTTCTTCAAGCCGCTCGGTGCTTTCGTGTAAAGAAAGTACGTGCCCCCCGGCATCTGGCATTGGAAGCCGCAGCGGGTGAGCATCGTTACCAGCTTCTCCAGCCGGCGCTTGTACTTGGTGCGAGTGTGAGCGTGGATGCTGTCGTCATCGAGCGCGGCGGCGGCTGCGTTTTGAATCGCGCCGAACTGCCCGGAATCGCTGTTATCTTTCACGTCCGAAAATGCCCGCACGATCCGCTCATGGCCACAGACCCAGCCGATCCGCCAGCCGATCATGTCGAAGCCCTTCGAAAGGGAATGCACTTCAACGCCCACATCCATCGCGCCCGGCGTTTGCAAAAAGCTGGAGGGGGGCTGGTCATAGCTCAGCAGGCTGTGCGCGGCGTCTTGCACCACGACGAAGTTCTTCTCCTTCGCGAGGGCGACGACTTGGGCATAGAATTCCTTGCTCGCGGTCTTGCCGGTGGGGCTATTCGGATAGTTGATGACCAGCAGCTTGACCTTCGGCCACAGATCAGCGGGAATGGCTTTGAAATCGGGATAGAAATTATTCTCGGCGAGTAGCGGCAGGCGAAAGACATTGCCGCCGTAATACTTGGTGTGCGTGCCAGCGACCGGATAACCGGGGACGGTCATCAGCGTCACGTCGCCCGAGTTGATGAAGCAGGCGGGGATCATGGCCAGGGCGGGCTTGCTGCCGATGCAATGATTCACCTGCGTGTTCGCATCGAGCTGCACGCCGAAATTCCGCTGCATGAACCGGGCGACGGCCTCTTTGAAATTCTGATTGCCGTTATCCATGTAGCCGCGATTTTCCGGCTTGTTCATTTCGGCCGTCAGCGCGGCCCGCACATTGGCCGGCGCCATCGAGTCGTTCTCACCGATGCCGAAATCAACCAGCATCCGGTTCGGAAAGTCCGCGAGCGCCTTCCGCTTGGCCCGTTTGATCTTCTCGAACTTATAGATCTCAGTCCCTGTGCCATAATTCACACCGCCAATCCGCTCGGCGAACAACTGCTGAAAATAGGGGTCGGTCATGGTACTCTTTTTTAGGGTAGATTGAACAACGCGCCTGAATTGCGGCTCAATCTGCTAACCTACCGCACCCATATCGGGCGAAAAGGGGGCAGGGCGTAGAAAATTTGCGGATGAGAATTGTAATGCCCAATGAATTCCAACCAGATCCGAAGCGTTCCGGCCGTAACCAATTTGTCGAGTCTTGCACTGGGCCTGAGTACCGTCTCATTCCC
Organism: Anatilimnocola sp.; assembly: GCA_043744755.1. Lineage (GTDB taxonomy): Bacteria > Planctomycetota > Planctomycetia > Pirellulales > Pirellulaceae > Anatilimnocola. Next base: position 1,119 of record JAYTUF010000608.1, on the reverse strand, counting down.
TTGCCTTTTACGCCTGATTCGTTGCGTCAGGTGCTAGATTGGGGATCGCAACCGGACGCGGCTCCGTATTCGCATTGGGAGATAGCCGAATGGTGCGTCCATTGCGATCAATGGTTCAAGCGATTTATGGATTTCTACGACTCAATTGAAATGAAGGCTGCGATTTGTGTAGCAGCCGATGTTGACTGCCAATGGGAGGAATTCTTAGCCAACACCTACAATCTAGATCAACTGCGTTCCCGCGAGTATTCGACGGCCAAGTTACCGACAGAGTGGTTTACGAATTGGAAGTCGCAACTGATCGAACCGACTCCACCGGCGACTTAGAAACGTGGCTCAATCCTCGGTGGGAATACCCGCGAAAAACTCGCTGACCTGGCAACGAAAGCCCGGCAGGATTTCCTCGCAAGTCAGTTCATCGCTCTCCTGCAAGATCAGGCACTTGTCGCTGAAGTACACAAACACTTGTCGAGAGTATTCGTCCACTACCCAAACTTGTAAGACACTCGCACTGAGATAGTCTTGCACTTTGCGAGCGATGTCGTGCCAGAGGCACGATTCCGAAATCACGAGTGCCGCAATTTCCGGCGCTACGGGACAATGCCCAGGAGATCTCACGTTTCTGGGCAAGCGCTCGTAACTGACATACGCAAAGTGCGGTCGACGAACGCGATTCGGATCGGCCGGGAAACACTGAAAGCCTGCGGTGGAACCGAGCAGTCGCCCGAGATCGCGGTCATGAACAAAACGGGCTACCGCCATCAAGATGTTGATGACAATCTGAGACAGCTCGCCGCCACAAGGGACGGGCACCAACTCTCCGTCGATTAACTCAAGGTGTTTGCCGTCGCGCACGCGGAGTAAATCGTCAGCGGAGATGGGCTGAGTGGCAGTCATCGCCTCTTCTCAAAATCTGCGGGAAGGGGTCAGGAGAATTTCCGGGCCGAACTGATCACGCCAAGTGTAGCATACTGCCCGGAAATACTCCCTACCTCATTCACCCCCAAGAAACCAATTCGCGGGCGCCCGGAATCGTCCGAGCGCCCGCGGGTGGAGAGGTTGCCGTAGCTCAGTCATTCCATGAAAGAGTAGTAGGCGAGTCATGGAATGACTCGCCTA
>JAYTUF010000607.1:0-5213 GCA_043744755.1 Anatilimnocola sp. | reverse complement strand
CGGCGTTGGCCAGGTAATCGATTTCGCGCGTCTGGCCATGAAAGCGAGCGGGCGAAAATGGGCCCGGGTCGGTATCTGCCCGCTCGACGTTGTTGACGTTGAAGCCCAGCTTTTGTTGCAGCCGACCATCGAACGAGAGCCAATTCAGTTGGATGCGATTGGCGACGCTGTTGGTGTTGTTTTTGCGAATGAGATTATCGACGGGCAAGCCGGTGAAGAAATTGAAATCATCGACCTGGGCCGACCCATCGCTCATGCGGAACACATAATCGACGTTCAGATCGGGCGTGATGTTGTAGCCCATCCGCCCGGAAGCAGTTCCCAAATTGAACGAATCATGCTCGACTCCGCCGACGCGCCGACTGGCCGCGGAAATGCCGCCGGTCGAGAAGAACGAACCCGTGGCGGAGTAATAAGCGTTCTCGTCGCCGGCCTGCACGTTGACGCTGGTCTGTCCGGTTTTGAAGCTGCCGCCGAGACCGCCCGCCCGCACCGACAATGGCCCTTCTCCCCGCCGGCTGATGATGTTGATCACGCCGCCGATGGCATCGCTGCCGTAGGCCAGGCTTTGCGGGCCGCGGAGGACTTCGATTCGTTCGATATTGTCGGTGCTCAGGTTGCTGAAGTCGAACAGGCGCGAGGCATTGCTGGGATCGTTGAGCGGAATGCCATCCAGCAGCACCTTGGTATGCTGCGAATTCGCGCCGCGCATGAACACGCTGGTCAAGCCGCCGGGCCCGCCTTGCCGCACGACATCCACACCGAGCGTGCCGCGCAGGACTTCGGCGACATTGGTCTGCCCGCTCCGTTCGATCTGCTCGCGGGTGATGACGGTGACGGAACTGGCATTTTGCGAAGCCGGCTGCGGCGTTCGCGTCGGCGTGATGACGGCATCGGCGGGGAGCGGCTCCGCGGGGAAGGTGTTCAACCGGCCTTGAACTTGGGTCTCGGGAAGTTCGCTGGGTCGAGCCGCGGGCGCGGGTTCGGGTTCAAGTTCTGGCGCCGGTTGTGCCTGCGCTGCGGTGAAGTCTGCGGGCGGCAGTGGTGGTTGGGCGCAGGCGAGTGATGCCGAAAATGAAATGAAGATGCACGCGAAACGTAGACGGAAACGTCGCTTCCAGAACATGCGGTCCCTCTTCCCCCCACGGGAAATGGCGTGTGATTGCGGGCCGCGGTTCAGATATCCTGGCTCGGGTTCGTCCTACTTGCCGGCCTTCCCAACTTCGCAGTCAGTGGCCTTGATGGTTTTATCTCGCGGAGCGAGAGGAGTACCAATGGCGTTCGTCACCCATACAGTCGCGGGGCGGCGGGAGCATTGCACTCCGCTTCCCTGAATCCGGCGGCGGTTTCCAACGACGCACCACCCCCCGCGGCGCGTCTCGCTGAGAACCTATCCGATTGATCGGACCGCGACGCTTGTGCGGATGATTCCGATTTTGCGGAATGTGCGGGAGTGCTAGCGAAAGGTAGCCCGTCGCGTCAGCAAGGACGTGCCGCGAAAAACCGTCGCCTCGACAATCGTGCGATAGCATGTCTGGCCACTTGAGGTTGTTCGCGGCACCTCTGTGCTGCCGCACGTTGGTGACGCGGCATCAACTCGCGGCACTCCCTGGCTGACGCGGCGGGCTACCTGGTCGTCGCCGCATCAATCGTAATACAGCGCCTTCGCCAGATCGACGTTCGCCGCTCGCCGGGCGGGAAACCAGGCGGCGATGAGCGTGATGGCGATCGCTCCCACGAGCGCGCCCGCAAGCATATCGGGATAGAAGTGAAAATTGATGCTGCGGCCGAAAGACGGCACCATGGCCAGGTTCATGACATAAGCGACGATCACGCCCGTGAGAATCCCCGGGACCAGGCCCGCGGTGCTGATCAGCAGGGCCTGCGTCAGAATCGTTTTGCGAACCTGGGCTTTGGTCATGGCCACAATCCGCAACATGCTTAGCTCACGCGTCTGCTCCAGCACGTTCATCGTCAGGGTGTTGACCACGCCGATCATGGCGACCAAGAACGCCACATACACCAACGCCCACATGCCCAGTTCGACGCCGGCCCTCATGGCGTCGATGGTCCAGCTCAACTCCGTGTTCGATTGCAGCATCAGCGAATACTTGTTGGTGATCGTCGCGAGTTCGCCACGGAGGGCCTCCAACTGGACGCGGTCACCCACCCGAATCGCGTAGCCATCGACCCCTTCAATGCCCAGGATTCGCTCGGCCGTTTTCCGTTGCATGTGGACCGACAGTCCCGCGACCAGATAGTCGTTGGCGACAGCCGCGATTCGTAACTTCTCCGGTCCGGTGATGCCGGTGATTTCAATTTCATCGCCCAGCTTGACTTTCAAATCATGCGCCAATATGGAACCGACCACGACCTGGCCATCGAACAGCTTTTCGCGCAGACCGTTGATATCTCCTTCGGTAATGTCGAAGGATGGCGGCCGGGGGTCGGCGAAATCGCGGGCGACCACGTTCACCGAATGTTCGGTGGCTGTTTTGTCTTTGACCGTGGCGCCCACAAACCGGATCCGCTCGATCATGCTCTCTTTGAGATACGGAATCTGGCGAATTTCCTGGCCCACTTCCTCCGGCAAATCGGGCGCGGTTCCCTCTTGCATATCGGGCATCAGGGAGCGCACAAAAAAGTCGCTGGTGATCGAAGCGCGATACCAATCTTGCAAGTTGCGGACGTTGTCTTTGATCGAGATGGTCATGCCGACCACAATGCAGGCCGCGACAAACAGCACGCCGATGGTCAACTGAGTGCGCACCCGATGCCGCAGGATTTGCCGGAGGGCCATTGTCCCTTCCACCTTGGTGAACGGGTGGATGACCGCGGCAATCACCGAAACCAACGGTTCCAGAATCAGCGGTGAGAGAAAGACCACGCCCACCAGCAAAAAGACGCTGCCGAACGGCGGTGCATAGATGGTGATGCGGCCGCTGATTCCCAGATAAATGATGATGCTGCCGATGATGACCAGAATGAGACCAACGACGAGATATCGCCGGCCGCTCCCTTCAATATCTTCGCGCGAGACGCGGCTCAAGCCTTCCATGGGCGAGACTTCTCCGGCTCGCCAGGCCGGCACGAAGGCCCCGAAGATCGAGACGCCGATGCCCAGCACCACGGCCAGCAGAATCGGCAGCCAATGTACCTGCGGATCGGGCAGTATCACGTCGAAGCCTTTAGACATCGTGCGATTCATGACCCAGGCAATGCCTATTCCCACCGGCACGCCGATCACCGTGCCGATCACGCCCAGGAGCAGCGCTTCGCTCAGCATCGTGTACATCAACTGCTTGCCGGTCGCCCCGATAGCCCGCATGATGGCGAGTTGCCGGCGGCGCTCTCCGACGCTCATAAAGAAGGTGTTGATAATGATGAACGCGGCCAGAACGAAGGAATAAATGGTCGAGACGAGCAGACTCTGCTCGGTCGAGAGGAGCGCCTTCTTCATCAGGCTCGAACTGGCGGAGGGCGCGCGAACCGTCAGCCCGGCGGACAATTCTTTCGCAATCGCGGCCGACACTTGCTCCAGATTGGCGTCGGGCAGCGTGACGATCTGCACCGAGTCGATCATTTCGCGGCGGTGGCTCTTGTTGAACATTCGTTTAGAATCGGCCAGCGGCAACAAAGCGAGAGCCATCTGCCGCATCGCAGCGCCACCTTTGGGCTTGGCGAGTCCCACGAGTACCAGATCAAACTTGTTGACCGGCGTTCGCATTGAAACGACATCGCCCAGCTTCAGGCCCTGTTGCCGCGCGAAACCATCGTCAAGAACGAGTTGGTAGGGCTTCTCTTTATCGGTTCGTTCCTCGGCCATCTTCCCTTCGGAAATGATGTAGTCCCGCACCAGCGGATCGAGCTTCGTATCGACGCCCAGCACCTTCAGCTTGATTTGCTGTTCGCCCTTCATGATCTTGGTCGGACGCTCGACCAGCGGCACGGCCATGGCCACGCCGGGCGTCTGGCGCACTTTTTCCAAAATGCCGCCGTCGAAACCGGAGTTACCGGGAATGGTGATTTCCAGCGTGGCCTTGCCGGTCATGGTTTGGAACATCATCTTTTGGGCGACAAGGGTGGTCTCGGACATGACGCTGACCGAAACGACCGCCGAGACGCCGATCACGATGCTGAGGATCGTGAGAATTGTCCGGCCCAGCCGGGAAGTGAGCGAACGACTCGAGAATTTTCGCAAGCTCATCGACGGATCGCCTCCATCAGCGGAGGGGCTGCCGACTTTCTAGGGCGGACAATCTCCTCACGCTCGACGAGTCCGTCCGCCAGATAGATGACTCGATCCGCCTGTTTGGCGACCAGCGGATCGTGCGTGACGATCACAATCGTCTGGCCATGCACTTCGACCAGGTTCCGCAGCATGGCGGTAACTCGCTCGCCGTTGGACGAATCGAGATTGCCGGTCGGCTCGTCCGCCAGCAGGATGGCCGGCTCGATGGCCAGAGCGCGGGCGATGGCGACCCGCTGTTGTTCGCCGCCGGAAAGTTTGCCGGGGATGTGATCGCGGCGCTTGCCCATGCCGACGAGTTCGAGTTTTTCCTGTGCCCGTTTGCGCGCCGCGGCAGCATTCAGGCCATCCAGTTCCAGCGGCAGGGCGACATTTTCTTCGGCGGTGAAAATCGGCAGCAGGTTGAACGCTTGAAACACAAAGCCGATCCGTTGCCGGCGGATCAGCGTCCGCTGATCATCGGTCAGGGCGGAAAGATCTTTCCCTTCGAGCAGCACCTGACCACCGGTGGGGACATCGACGCCGCCCAATAGAGTGAGCAGCGTACTCTTGCCGCTGCCGCTGCGGCCCATAATCGCCAGCATTTCGCCTGCGACCACCTGCAGATCGACGCCGCGGAGGGCTTCGACCTTCGTGTCACCGTCGCCATAGACTTTCGTCACCTGGCGAGTTTCCAATACAACGCTGCCCAATACAGCCATCTCTTCACTCCTCAGCGATGCCCGCGCAATAAGCCACCCGCGGGCGAATTCTCTCAATCGAGCGCCCCTCGTTTATCGGTGATGACCGACAGGTTGAAAAGACCACGATACCAGTGCGGCCGAGGCAATGCGACCTCCGCCGCGCAAGAATGACACCCGTGCGGGGGTGCATAAGGTGATTTTATTCTAAGCGGCGGCTGCTAGCGGGGGTTGGGTGGAGCGGCGGTAGAACGGGGAGCCGGGGCGGTTGAGGATCCAGTGGC
>JAYTUF010000606.1:0-5237 GCA_043744755.1 Anatilimnocola sp. | reverse complement strand
CACAAGTTTCCGCGCCCGTGGCTACGCTCGCGCCGGTGGACGAAGCGCACGAAACGGGCGACGTTGCCGCCGGTCCTGCCGTGCGCCGGTTTGCCCGCGAAGTGGGCGTCGATCTCGCCCGCGTGGCCGGTTCCGGTCCCGGCGGGCGCATCTCTCGCGAAGACGTCCTCTCGGTCGTCCGCTCCCAGAGTCAGGGTGCCTCCAACGGCGGCAAGGCCAAGTCGGCCAGTGCGCGCGACAATTACGGCCCGATCCATACCGAGAAGATGACCAAAATCCGCAAGGTCATCGCCGCGCAGATGCACAAATCATGGACGACTTGCCCCCGCGTCACCAACTTTGACGATGCCGATGTCACCGAGCTTGAAAAGATTCGCGTCTCCAGCAAAGAGGACTATGCCCGCAAGGGGATCAAGCTCACCGCGCTCCCCTTCGTGATGAAAGCCGTCGCGATGGCGCTCAAATCGCATCCCGCCGTGAACGCTTCGCTCGATGGGGAGAACGAACAGATCATTTACAAGGACTACGTCAACATCGGCATCGCGGTCGATACCGATCGTGGCCTGGTGGTCCCCAGTTTGCGCGGGCCAGATCAGATGTCGATCCCCGATATTGCCCGCGCTCTCGGCACCATTAGCGACAACATGCGCGACGGGCAGATTAACGTCGCCGATTTGCAGGGAAGCACCTTCACCATCAGCAACCTGGGGGCGATCGGCGGGACGTATAGCACGCCGATCATCAACGTGCCCGAGGTAGCCATCCTGCTCATCGGCCGGGCGCGGAAGATGCCGGTCGTGGTCAACGACGAAATCGTGATCCGCCTGATGATGCCGCTGAGCTTGTCGTATGACCATCGCCTGGTCGATGGCGCCACCGCCGCCCGCTTCCTCAACGACGTGATCGACTATCTCAAAAGCCCCAGCCGGTTGCTTCTGGCACCCTAACTAGTGCCCTGTCGAGGCTAAATCGAATCAGCCGCTGGGCGCTAGCCCACGGTTCGTCGGCAAGAACCGCACGCTAGCGCGTGGCGGCTGATCCATGGGAACCCGATGTTTTAGTCCTGACAATGCACTAGGTAGTCCTCCCGATGCGCATCATTCCCGTCATTGACCTCAAGGAGGGTCAGGTCGTTCGCGGCGTCGGCGGTCGGCGCGATGAATATCGGCCGATCCAGAGTCAACTCATCACCTCTGCCGAACCGGGCGCGATTGCATCTGTCTTGAAGAGACACTTCGGTCTTCCACAAATCTACGTTGCGGATCTCGATGCAATTACCCTGGGCAAGTTCGATGTGAACTCCTGGCAGGCGATTGCCGAGGCTGGCGTTTCGCTAATGCTCGACGCCGGAATTCGCACCGCAGCGGATGCTCGGAACGTGTGGCAGCAATTGAATCACGCCTCGCGCGTTTCACAGTTCGTCATCGGCCTCGAATCGCTGACCAGCTTTCGCGAGCTGGTATCAATCGCGGCGATCGCTGACAACGCGATCGATCGCGCCGTCTTCAGTCTCGATTTGAAGCAAGGCCAATTGCTGACGCGCGATCCGGATTGGCAACCGGCATCGCCGCTGGAGATCGTGGCGGAAGTTTACCGCTACGGAATTCGCAGCCTGATTGTGCTCGACCTGGCCGATGTCGGCAGCGGACAAGGGATTTCGACATTGCCACTCGTCGGGGCAATTCGCGAAGCATTTCTCGATCTCGAAATCATCGCCGGCGGCGGCGTCCGTTCAGTGATGGACCTGCGAGCATTGCAAGCCGCCGGTGGTTCCGCCGCGCTGGTGGCGTCGGCCTTGCATGACGGCCGCCTCACGCGCGAATGTCTCGCGTCAATCTGATAATCTGAAAGATATGGCCACCAGCAACCAGACCTCGAACAGCATCGCCGCCCAGGCCGCAGCGCTAAGCCTCACCGGCGAACGCTCCGTGGAAGTTCAGGATCGCAAACTGTTACGCAGGCGGCAAGCGATTGTCGCGATCATGGCCTTTCTGCTGCTCTTGATTGGCGCGCGGCTGTGGTGCCTGGAAGGGCTGCTGTTTCCCGTGCGGATCGCAGGCCCTTCGATGGCCGAAACGCACCGGGGACTGCACTTTCAAGTGAAGTGCGCCGACTGTGGCCATTTGTTTCATTGCGATGGCGAGCAAGCGCCGCAGTCGCTGGAGGCCACCTGCCCCAATTGTGGCTATTCTCAAAACAAACTTCAGCAGTCTGACTTACAAATTGCCGAGCAGGTGCTGATCGATCACTGGCTCTATCTGCTGGATCGCCCCGCGCGGAATGACGTGATTGCCATTCAGGATCCCGACGATAAATCAAAACGATTGGTTAAGCGCGTGGTGGGCCTGCCGGGCGAGCAGATTGCGATCCGTCGCGGTGATGTCATTGTCGATGGTCAACCCGTGGCGAAGAGTCTGGCGCAACTGAAGAGTCAAGCGATCCTCGTTTATGACAACCGACTGCCGCCGCGAAAGTCAACCGATCTGCCGCTGCGCTGGCAACCGGCCGAGGCCGGCAGCCATTGGGTAGAGCGCGAACAGGCGTTCATCTTCAGCGGCAAGGTGCCGCCGCAGGGGAAGGATTTCGATTGGCTGTCGTTCCGCTATGTCCGCCGCCTGGCAAGCCCGTCGCCCCATTCTGAATATTCAGCCGTCTTGGATTTCGACAGTTACAACCAAGCCCAGAATCGCAATTTGAACGATGTTTCCGATTTGCTGCTCACCTGCCGCGCGAGTGTGGCCAAGTATGGCTGCCTGGTCTTCGCCGCCGTCGATGGGGCCGACCGATTCGAAGTGCATATGTGTCACGACGAACAAAAGCTCAAGCTGTTTCAAAACGGCAAGGAGTTGAAGATAGAACTGCTGCCGCATCGCAATCACGATGAGCCCATCGATATCGAGTTCGCCCTCTGCGATCAGCGGGTGCTGTTCGGCATGGATGGCCGCGAAGTGCTGCGGCAAGCTTACACCCGCGGCAAAACGAATGTGCCCCAAACGGAGCCGCAACTCCAGATTGGCGGCGCCGGAGCACGAATTCGCATCAGCCAGGCGCGGGTGTTTCGCGATATCTACTACCTGGAACCGCTGAACACCGCCCGCCCGTGGCACGCGGAACGACCGATTCCCGCCAATCACTACCTGGTGCTGGGAGACAATCCGCCGGTCTCGATCGATAGCCGGCAATGGCCACAGGCGGAGGTGCCGCTCTCCGCGATTCGCGGCCGTGTGATCCGGCCCTGGTGGGCCAGCCGGTAAAGTTCGAAACAATCACTTGCCCAGTGATTTGGCGACATCGGTGCGATAAGCGCTCATCGCTGGCCACAGGCCAACGAGCACGGAAAGCAAGATCAGCGCGGGGACGATCAACCACTCGACGGGAAAGGCGAGGTTGTTGTTCAAGGTCGTATGCTCGTTGGCCAGTTGCGGCGCGAGCCATTCGAGCGGATACACGAACGGGTCGCCGAACCAGTTGAAGCCAATCATCATGCCCGTTTGTCGCTCGATGGCAGGGCTGGCGATGAAGCAGGCGACGTGGCCGAAGACCCAACCAATCAGGCAGCCGCCGAGGGACAGCAGCATCGCTTCGTACAAAATGATTCGGCTGACGGTATAGCGATCAGCGCCGAGCGCCCGCATCACGGCGATCTCTTGCCGACGTTCGCTCATCGAGTTGTAAATGCTGACCAAGATGCTGATGCCTGAGACGACGCAAATCACCGACGTGAGAACGAGCAGCGTCTGTTGCACGGGTTTCACCAGAAACTCGAACATGCCATAGATCACCGCGACCGGCGCGACGGCCTGGGCTTGCTTCCCTTTGTTAATGGCCCCTTCTAAAAAGATCCCCTGCTTGGGATCCATCTTCAGGAGCAGGGCAGTCACTTCGCGCTGTTCGGTGGGCAGCGGATCGGGGTCGGCTTCACGTTCGATCAGCCCTTTCTTTTTTTGACGATCAAAGAACCGTTTCTTCATCTCTTCTTCGCTCAGTTGTTCGGCCGGCTCATCTTTTGCCCGCTCCGCTGCCCGCCCATCATCCACCGCCTTGGCATGGTCTTCCATTAAATAGAAGCCTTCGATATTCACGAACACTGCCCGGTCATTGGGCGTGCCGCTCCCTTTCAGAATGCCGACGACCGTGAACTTCCGCTCGTGCAGATGCCCCTCGGGATCGCCATGCGCGGGCGAGATTTTGTCGCCCAGTTTCACTTCCATTTCGCGAGCCACTGCGGCGCCCACGACGGCTTCAAAGTAGCCATGTTCCGCGCTGTGATGCTGAAAGTTTCTGCCCTGTGCGAATTCATACTTGAGGTTGTTCTCGATGTCATAGACCAGATCATCGAACAGTTGCGTGGTCGTGCCAACGACACGGAACCGGCCGAAGTAGTCGCCGAGACAAACCGGAATCGCCAGATCGACCTGCGCGCCATAGATGCCGTTTCGGTCGAGGTCTTGCCAGCGAACATCGACCTGCTGCTCACCCGCGAGCGCTGTTTGAATCGCCAGTTGTTCGACTCCTGACGATGTCGCAAAGGCCGCCACTTCTGCCGTCTGCCACAACTGTTCATGGCCGCGGATGCGGAGCGAGTCTTTCAGCAATCTCTGCCGATCCCCGCGCTTGAGAAACTCCAGGTAATAGTCGTACGAGATGTTCTCGACGGGCGCGCTGAGATAGAAGACGGTATTGAGCGTGAGTTGTTCCTTGCCACCCTTGGCCCCCACGATCATGTTGTAGCCCAGGCTGGCGTTGTTATTGAACGACCGCGAGAGCACACCGTGAATGGTGAGGACCGCGACGACGAGCATCACGCCCAGGGCCATCGAGAGGGCCGTGAGCGCCGACGCGACTCCCCGCTGCAAAATGCTCCGCCAGGCAATGCTGAAGAGGCTCATGTTAGTTGCTCGCCAGGGCCTGTTTGGTGACTTGATTCACTTCTTCCAGCTTCACGACGCGGTCGAACTGCCCGGCCACTTCGGGCGAGTGCGTAACCAGCAGCAGCGAGATGTTCTCTTCGCGGCAAGTCTCGCGGATCAAGTCGATGATCATCTGCTGATTCCGCGGATCGATGTTGGCCGTCGGCTCATCGGCGAGCAGCAAGCTCGGCTTGTTCGCCAGGGCTCGCGCTACCGCGACCCGTTGTTGCTCTCCTACCGATAAAGCGCCCGGCTTGTGCGTCCAACGATGTTCGAGACCGACTCGCTTGAGCAGGTTCATCGCCCGCGCCGGATCCTTGCGGCCGC
>JAYTUF010000605.1:0-5239 GCA_043744755.1 Anatilimnocola sp. | reverse complement strand
TCCAGATGATCCGCAGCGCCTTCGTGAATCACGACGAAGCGTAACCTTTTCGAGATGAACACAACATCGAGTCAAGTGAAACTTGGAATCAGCCTAGAATTGCCCTGCATCGTCAGGTTGTGAAGCCTCTAACGAACACGCCCCTCAGGAAACATGATTCCCTGAGGGGCGCTGAAGATGCAATCGCATCGATTTGTTGCCAACCCGCTCGGAGGTCAATCGATTACCTCGTTACGTCAAATTATTGGGGCCTTCGAAGCTGAAGTAATACAGATAATCGGCGACCAGTCCCGCGGCTGAGCGACGGTCGGTATCCAACCCGCCGTCGATGTACGCGATAAAGGCCGTGACATTGGTGGTCCGGAATTGATCGTCGCCAGCGCCCAGATACACGTACAGCGAACTGGTCACTGTGACATTGGTCAAACGAACGTCGTCGATCCCCGCACCCGCGTCGATAACCAAGCTTCCCGGAATGCCTGGGAAACTGGCAATCAATTGATCATAGCCAAATGGCAATGGTCCCAAGAGGGCAGCGATCGTTTGGAAATCGTCATTCGTCAAACCGGCTTGGAAGTCACGAATAATCACGGTGTCAGCGCCACCCAACAGGCTAATCACCGTATTGACCACACCCACCTGACCTGTCGCGCCGATGTTCACGGTATCAACGCCAGAGCCGCCGGTGACGACGAGGGCGCCGAGAAGGGCATTATTGATCGTCAACGTGTTGTCCAGCGCAGACGTCGTACCGGAGTTACCCATGGCAACGGAAGTGCTAAAGGAAGCCAGTCCGTTCAACGTCACATTGTCATTGTCCAAGCCCGCTCCGAACCAGCCCGTGTTAATCGCGAGCGAGGCAATAACCGACCCCTGTACAGTCACATTGTCATTGCCCAGGTAAGTGGTGATCGCAGCAGCGCCGATGAACGAATTGCGGATGGTCACGGTATCGTTTTGGGTGCCGGAGGCTTGATAACCGCCATCGACGATCACTGCGGCCGTGGGGAGCGGCAAATCAAAGGTCGGATCCGTGCCACCATTGACCGAAATTGAAATGGTGTCGCTGTCATTGCCCCCATAAACCCAGATGCTCCCAGGCACCTCGGCCGCTGTGCCCGCAGCGCCTGCCGCGTTAGTGGCCGACGTCCCGCGCGCAATCGTGACAAAATCAGCACCGGCCTTCATATCAACATAAATACTCGTCACCGATCCAGGGAATGTCACGGTGTTGTTGCCCGCGCCGATGTTATTGATCTTGGTGGGGGTGACTTGGTTTTGGCCCGTGACGCTGAACAAGCCGGTGTTCGTATTCTGCCAGATCACGACGCGATTGGCGGCTGGGTCGCCAGTGACCGTGAGTAAACCACCCACGAGCGTAGCGGTGACATTGCCGGCGAGAACTTCGCGGCGTTCAAGACTTTCGACAAACAGGCGGCGGGATTGAGGCTTGGGGTTACGACGATTCTTCATGGCGGCGGACTCCGAAAATGCGAAGACAGAGAATGACAACGCGCTAGGTAAATGCCAATCGGGGGATACAATCCTGCCAAACCGACTGGCTTTTGCGGCTTATACGTTAACATCGCTTAACATCGTGTCAAGATGCATAAACAACATAAATTGCGCAGTTTTACTAATTTAGCAGCGTTCGGTCGCGTAAGGACAACCGCCGCAACGACTTAACCCAACAGAAAAATCCCCTCAAAGCAGCATTAATTTGGTGCGTAGTGTTCTCTCACAGGATCGGATAAATTCACGGAACCGACTTCCAATGGCCAACGATTTCCACTTTTCCTCGCAGGATCTGACGTTATGCAGGCTGCCTATATCGAACGAACCGGCCCACCGGATGTCATTCAGTTCGGCCAACTGCCGCAGCCCACGATCGGGCCGGCGCAGGCCCTGGTGAAGATCGGGGCTGTCGCGGTGAACCCGATCGACACCTACATTCGCAACGGCGCGAACTATTGGCCATTGCCGATGCCGTTCATCATTGGCAGTGATCTCGCGGGCACAGTGGTTGAGGTTGGCAACGAGGTGCAGACTCTCAAGCCGGGCGACCGCGTTTGGGGCAGCAATCAAGGGTTGATGGGGCGGCAAGGTTCGTTTGCGGAGTTCGCTGCCGTCGATGCTCACTGGCTCTATCCCACGCCCAAGGAAGTGCCAGACGAAGCAGCTGCGGCCAGCGCGCTCGTCGGCATCACCGCGCATTTGGGGCTGTTTCAACGAGCAGGATTAAAGCCCGGCGAAACGATCTTCGTCAACGGTGGTTCCGGCGGCGTCGGTTCCGTCGTCGTGCAAATGGCGAAAGCAATTGGTGCGCGCGTTATCGCGACGGCCGGTTCGAGTGAAAAAGTCGCCGCCGTTCGCGCGCTTGGCGCTGATTTGGTTCTGAATTACAAGACTGACGACATCGCCGCCGCGGTCCAGACGTTCTCACCCAGCGGGGTGAACGTCTATTGGGAGACAACTCGCGAACCCGATTTCGAGAAGAGCGTGCCCCTGCTCGCCGAACGTGGCCGCCTGCTGCTGATGGCCGGCCGCGAGGCCCGCCCCGCGTTTCCCGTTGGTCCGTTCTATGTCAAAGGCTGCTCGCTCTTGGGCTTTGTCATGTTCAAAGCGACCCCCGCCGAGCAACAAGTCTGCGCGCAGGACATCAGCCGGTGGCTCGCCAGTGGTCTGCTCAAACCGCACATCGGCCAAGTCCTCCCGCTCGCTCAGGCCGCCGCAGCGCATCGCTTGCAAGAAGAGAACACGCTGCGGAAGGGCAACACACTGTGCGGGAAGATTGTGCTGAAACCATAACCGAGACGTGAGAGTGCGACGTCTTACTCCCTCTCCTCATCTGATGTCTCGATTTTGTTGATCTCGCAACGCCATTTCTCAACACAACCCAGCGCCCCACCCGGAAATGACGCTAGGTGCGCGTTGAGAAACTCACCCATTTCTCAACACCCCTCCCCGGTTGAAGGGTATCGCCATCTGGTCGCACCGCTGGACCGTTGATAACCCTTTTACACACTCCGCATCATCTCAGCGAAGGGCGTCAGGACCAACATGCTTATGAGCAACCATCGCCCCGCCGGATTTCCGATCCAGGCCAGCCTGATAACGATCATCAGCGCGATTGAAGAGCGGCAAGGCATCGCCGGAACTCGTTAACATTCAACCACGTACGAATCTATTTGGTGTAAAATATTATGTAATTATTCACCAAATTTATAACAACTAATGCAGGTGGGTGCCGGCCATCAGCCCTTTGTAGTTCAACGGCAACAACAGCGAAAAGGTTCGGTTATTCAACAGCGCTGTCGGTGATAGCAATGTGGTGATAGCTGCGAAAACCCGGCGAATTCTAGGGCGACTGGCAACGAACTACAAAGGGCTGGTGCCGGCCATCCCCCGCCTGCAACCGTGGCCGGCCTCGTTCCGCGATAACGGCAATCGAACCTCCCTTCGCCCGATAACGATTCGCCGCCCAATCTCGCCACGCGATAACAACTCTTTTGGGTAGTCGTCAGCTACCCACGAAAGTACACATCTACCAAATTATCAATGAGCAACTCTTAACAATATTAGACCAACAGAGGTGGACACGTCTGGTCCAGTTTTGGAAAATTCTTGGAAAAGTTCACGCTGGCATCTGGATGTGCAAGCTGCCTTAAGAGGTCAAGCCGTCATACGCATCACCTAGCGCCAGCGAGCTGATAGGCATAAGTCAGCTCCGCCATTACTTTTGCGCCGGTAACAGTTGTAAACAACAGTTTAGCGGAATGAAGCAATTCGCATTCTTAGCCACCGGCTTCAGAGACTGTCCGGCTTGGTGAGTGCATTTGAATCGATCCCGGAGGGATCAAAGCCATTAGCCCCAGGTTGAGCGCAGCGACACCTGGGGTTCGCGAGGCAAATTCCATCTCCCGATCCCGAAGGGATCGCAGCATCATGGCGCTGCGATCCCTTCGGGATCGACGCATGGTTTTACCGGTTTTCCCCGGGTATCGGCTAACGCCTCGACCCGGGGCTAATGGCTGCGAACCCTTCGGGTTCAAGACAGGTACGAAAGCCGGACAGTCTCTTCAGCCGGTGGCTAAAAGCGACGGTATATATCCCAGGCGGCTTCTAAACTCTGACGTTGCTTCAAACCGCACTTACTTAGGCCCCGAAACTCGGCGGCGGCGGAAAATCGCCTGGCTGGCGTTCCGGCCATTGGCTCAATGGCGCCTGTCGCGACTGTTTGCTGAGTAGTTCGTGGTAGGCGCAAGTGAAACCAACGGTCACCACCAGCATTACCAGGTCGCCCACCGCCGTCATCAAGGCATCATAGACCCAGTAGTTCAACTCCGGCACAAATTCACCGGCCAAGCCCGCCGCAATCATGACGGCCAGCATTGGCAAGCCATACATAAAGAAGACGGCAACCGAAAAGAGCAATTGCGAACTCGTCAACTCCCAACTCCGCTGTAAGGGAGCCAATCCGCCCTGCCTTTCGGCGACCGCCGCCGCGCCCACATACATCCAGCGGATGTTCAAATAGATGCCGGGAATTACGCACAGCAACGAAAAGCTAATCGCGAAGTAACTAAGCAGGCTGGGTACGAACAAAGCGGGGAAACTTAGCAAACTGGGTACAAACAAAGCGGGAAAGGTCGCCAGACCTAAAATGATCGCCCGCTGCAACCCCGCCTCTTCTCCTCGCAAATGCAAAATCGTCGCTGCGGTGACGATTCCATGGCCCAGCAACAATACCGATAACTCCCCCACCGTCGATAAACCCATGGTTCGCAAGATGTCATCTTCGGGAATCCAATGAGAGGTGATGTAACTGAGCAGCAGTTCCCAAGGGAAAAAGATCAGGAGGAGAACCGCCAGAATAGTCGGCCATTGCGCTAGCATCACCGCCAAGGTGTTCGTGATCACCGAGCTTAGTGCAGGGTTTGGATTGTTGGTCACACCTGGTCCGGCGTCTCCCGGCGAAGCATAGGGATTGAGTTGAGACATGGCAGGCTCCAGAGTACCAATCAGCTTGCTGGCTGGGGTTCTGCCGCCGGTTGATGCAACAGGAGCATCAGCAGGCAGAACCCGGGATAGAAATTATCTGACGCGGCTTGCTCCGTGGCGATGTGCTTCGGAATCCCCTTGGCGAAGAGATAGAACACGCCCTGCTGCAGATCGTAACCGCCATAGTTCGCATAGGGCAGCAGTTGGGCTTCTTTTTTTCCGAGGATTCCATCCGGCC
>JAYTUF010000604.1:0-5245 GCA_043744755.1 Anatilimnocola sp. | reverse complement strand
AGACAACGTGACGCTCCTCTTCGACAACCTGCTCCCTAAATGGAACTACCGCGCTGTTCCGGAATGAGTACGGCAGTTATTGATGCGCCGATCCTAAGGTCGCAACACGGCCTGGGCACGAGGTCCGATGAAGATAACCCGCCTCTTCCCATGATGCTGCGTCTTGTGTGACTCGGGAGCGTAGGCCCACACGTCGCCGCTGATTTCAACATCGCACGGCCTGACCATGCAGATTTCATCGGGGCGAGCGCCGGTCATGCGTTGCAAGCGGACCATATCGCTGACCACTTCCGGCAGGTGGGGCAACGTCTGCTGAACCACGTCGTCAGCGACCGGCAGGACGGGGGCAAATTCCCGCGCCGTCGTTCGCCCCTTATGCAGGCCAGAGACTTCCCGCAACGCCGCGGTATGCCCCTTGGGAATCATTTCCTTCGATTCCGCCCAAGAGAACATGCGGACCACGCGTTGCAATTGCTTGTTGATCGATTTGCGGCCCCAGCCTTCAGCGATCATCGCTTGCTGAACTGCCTGGAGCTTCAACGGGCCGAACTCGGCAGAGTCCAGTTTGCCGTACAACCGTTTGACGATCCGCATGGCAGAGACGATTGCTGCCACTTCGCCGGTGACCACGCCGTTCTTGATGTAGTACCCGTCCGCGAAGCGCTTGTAAGCGATTAGCACTTCCATGACCGCGACGTGCCCGGCGGTATCCTTGGCTGGCATCCGCCGCCCGTTGGCGAGCCAATCGGCAATCAGGCGGTCGTATTCGATCCGGCTGGCCTTGGTGCCATGCGGGCCAAGATAATAATCAACGGCGTCCAGAGTGACAACGGCTTGTCCCGATGCCCGATGTTTACGGTACTTCGGCAAGGACTTCGTGAGGCGTGGCATAGCGCAAACTCCGCTCGAAAGGGTCCAAGACGGTATTTACCGTTTTGGGTTCTCGGAAACGGGCTGCGCTGCCAACCGTTGGCAGGTAACTTAAGTTGCTTGTTTCAGCCGAATTACGTCAAAATCGGGGTGACAGGATTTGAACCTGCGACTTCTTGGTCCCAAACCAAGCGCTCTAGCCAGGCTGAGCTACACCCCGGGGTGTGAGGACTGTTGTGGGCGGAGAAGTCTAGTTTATCGATGCCTGGGCATTCGGACAATGCTACCAGGGCGCTCACGATTCCAATGCCACCACGTCCGGCCGGACGACGTGGTGGTGACGCCTTTAGCGCGCCGCGCTGGCGGTCGAATTCATTTGCAATTGGTGAGCGGGTGGAATGGATTGAGCGGTCCTTGAATGTGCGGTCCTTGAAAAGGAGTCAGCGGAGACTAATCTGGCGTATGGTTTTTGGCGGCTGAGGACTGCCGCGAGCAGCGGGTGACCAGAATCTGGCCGTGGCAGCAAGAAAATGCCATCGCAGCCACGATTCCTCGCCAAAGAACTGCCAGGCGCGCCGCTCAAATCGGTTTCGACGACGCTTAAGACAACCGTTCGCCGAACCGGCGCGCCGCGGTCGGGCCCGATCAGACCCGTGAGCTAACGCCATGAATTCAGTTAAAGAGCCGGCGGCGACATCGAAATGGCAATCTGCGGTCACGCAACTGCGGTGCGTCGGGTGCAACGGTCCGGTATCGTACCAATCGCCCCTAAATTTGAGCTGCGCGGCCTGCTCGCGCAATTTTCCGATCGAGCGCGAAGTGCTGCGGCTGGGCACCCAGTACGAGGGCAACAATGCCATCGCCGCGGAATATTACAACGGCACGCTGTGGCCCAAATTCCGCTTTTGGGAGTGGGTGGCCCACTTGCCTCGCGGCGGCGAACGCAAGGCGCGGAACGAAGTTCTCCGGCACTTGCCCAAGCTGTCGGGGACGCGGCTCTTGGACGTGGCGATCGGTGACGGGCGAAACATGCCGCTCATTCCCCGCGACTGTCAGGTTTTTGGCGTCGATATTTCCAGCGTACTCCTGGAAAAATCTCAGCGCGATTATGCCGACCGGGACATGCACTTAATCGTCGGCGAAGCCGAGTCACTGCCGTTTCCGGATGCGACGTTCGACAATATGTTCAGCTTGGGGGCGCTTAATCACGTGAACGATCCCGCCAAGGCGCTGCGCGAAATGGCGCGCGTCGTGAAGCCGAACGGCTTGGTCGTGGTCGCGGATGAGGTGCCCGATCTCCCGAACCGCCAGCTCGCGCACAAGCTCGGGCTGCACAAACTACAAAAATGGATTTTGTCGCGGGTCTTCTTTCTCGGAGCCATGTCGGATGTGATCCTGGAACACACCGATCTGAAAATTGAATCCCTCGTCAAGCAGGCCCTGCGCGACTGGAAAATTCATTCCATTTGGGGCGGCCTGGGGTATTGCGTGGTTGGCAAACCCAAATGAGGGCGACCGCCGCGAGAGAGTTCGGGGCCAGCCTCAACAGGCTGCACATTGCTCGGCGCCGAGCGCGGCGCCCGCGTGATCCACTGCAGCAACGGTCGCAGTAAGGGCATTTGGGCCAAACGCCCCAGGATGCGGTAACCGAACCCGGGAATGACAATCACTTGCTTGCCTGCCAACCGGCGCAGCGAGCAGTTGACGACTGCGTCGGCTGACATCCACATGTGCGCCGCGGGGGAACGTCGCAGTTTGAATGCGCTCATGCTCTGAGCACCATGAAATTCCGTGCGGACAAATCCCGGGCACAAGGCCTGGACGCGAACGTTCGTGCCGCGGAGTTCCTGATGCAGCGCTTGGGAGAACACGGCGAGATAGTTTTTTGTAGCGCCGTATTGGGCATTGCCCGCGCTTTGGAACCAGGCGCCTAGCGAGGAAATGTTGATGATGCCGCCACTGTTCCGCTTGATCATCCCGGGCAGGATGGCCCGGGTGAGAATCGTCGGGGTGACAACATGCAGATCGACCATGCCGACCAGATAACTGGAATCGGTATCAACGAATTAATCGACGGTGCCGAATCCTGAGTTGTTGACGAGCAACTCGACGTCCGCCATTTGCTCGAGCCGTTTGGCTAATTGCTCGACCTCTTCCCGCTTACAGAGATCGACGGCATAGGGCTCCGCACTACCGCCATGCCGGGCAGCGATCGCTTCACACACCTGTTCAAGTTGTGCCTGCCGCCGATCGACCAACAGGAGGCGATAACCGCGCTCCGCCAGTTGATGGGCAAAGGCTGAGCCCAGCCCGCCGGCCGCACCGGTGACGACGGCTAAACCTCGCTGGGACGCGATCTTCATCGAATAGTCTCTACGACAGGCCCGCCACAATGCCCACCGTGGCAACCACGAATTATCGGTACTATAATTTCGCTCGGTCGCGGATAGCCAAGCAGACAAGTTAAAATGCGCTGAAGATTTTGATTTTAGAAAACTGCCGGGAGTCAGGGAATCCGGAAATGCCGGACGACGCGGATGGGAGGGCCAGCTGGCGCTGCCGGGTGTTGCGGGAAGGGCCGTGGTTGCCGCCGATATGATTTCAAATTGCTCGGCGGAGTATTATCGCGCTTGCTGATCGCAGCGACGATCGGGTCACCAGACGGGCTCATCATTGGGCCGGAAGCGGGTCCAGTCGATCTTTAGCTTTCTCATTCTCGCCCGCAATGTATGCGGGTTGATACCCAGCAGCGCTGCGGTGCCGCGGCGGCCTTCGATCCGGCCGCCGGTGGCTTGCAAGGCCCGCTCGATGTGCAACTTCATCGCGTCGTCGAGCGATGAGATGCTCGGCTTGGAAGCTGGACGTAGATCGTCGGTAGTCACTTCAAATAGCGTGGGGGGCACGTACTCGGGTAGGTCTGGGGCCGTACTGGGTTCGAAGAAGCCGAGCGAAGTGGCTACTTCCAGCGAACGGCCGTCGCCCAGAATCGCGGCGCGGTCGATCACCGCGCCCAGTTCGCGGATGTTCCCCGGCCAGGCGTAGTCTGCCAGCAGTTGCAGATCGGCATCGGTCGGTTCAACGAGCGATAGGCCGAACCTCGTCGCGGCCCGGTGGGCGAAGTGCCGCGCGAGCGCGGGGATATCTGCCTTTCTTTCGCGCAGTCTTGGCAGCACGATCGGAAAGATGTTGATCCGATACCACAGGTCTTCGCGAAACGTGCCGGCCTTGACCATCGCGGCCAAGTCTCGATGCGTGGCAGTGACCAGCCGCACATCGACCCGCATCGGCTGTTGTCCACCCACGCGCTCGATGAAGCCGTCCTGCAATACCCGCAGCAGTCGCACTTGCGCGGGGAGCGGCAACTCGCCCATTTCATCGAGAAACAGCGTGCCCCCATCGGCCCGTTCAAACCAACCCTTGCGAGAATCAGCGGCCCCCGTGAAGCTTCCCTTCTCGTGGCCGAACAGTTGCGAATCGATCAGTTCCGACGGAATGGCGCCGCAGTTCACGCGAATAAAAGGTCCCTGCGATCGCGGTGAGCGCATATGAATCGCCCGCGAGACCACTTCCTTGCCGGTCCCGGTTTCTCCCAAGATCAGCACGGGCACATCCGATTGTGAAACAAGCTGCACCCGTTCCATCACCGGCTTAAGACCCGCGTCAGCGCCCACGATAGTCTCACTCATCTCATTGCGGCCGAGGCGCGACAGCAACGACCGCCGATCCGCTTCGGCGGCTTCACGCAGGGCGTTGAGCTCATGCAACCGCCGGTCGTTCTCGACTGCGGCGGAAAATGGTTCGAGCAGTTCCTTCACCAGGGCGAGATGAGCGTCTTGAAACACCCGCTGATGACTGGCTACGAGCAGCAGCACGCCGGCTGGTCCCTCGGAATTGATCAGTGCCCCGGCGAGCACTTCGCCTTCGATCTCGTCCGGCACCACCGCAGCCAGGTCGCCGGCCCGTTTAAGTCGCTGACCATGCAACACCTCGCCCGACTCCGCCCAGGTCAGCACCCGCTTGAACTTGGCCGGCGTGCAACTGGTTTTGACGGTGGCATGCAGGTATTGCTCGACGGGTTGGCCCAAGGCCACCGTGTCGATGCTCGCATGTTGTGTATCGAACCGGCGGATGAGAATTGCCGAAAGAGGCAAATGCTCCGCTAGCATCCTCGCGATCGTGGTCGCGGATTCGTTGATCTCAATATGCCGGCAGGCTTCCCGCCAAATATTAAGGAGGAGTTGTCCGTAGCGTTCCATCTTCCAGATCCCATCATGGGTGAGTGCTATCCATTCTATTTGCTGGGCACGATCCAGCATATGTCACGGAGTGAGGTCGCTTTTCAGGGAAATTTTAGGCTCAGGTAGATCTTTCGGCC
>JAYTUF010000603.1:0-20362 GCA_043744755.1 Anatilimnocola sp. | reverse complement strand
AATCGAGCTTTAGCCTTCGTGGCGATTAGCGCTGCGAAGGATAAGCTTGAAATGGATCCAACAGATAAGGCGGCCAATGTGGTCGTTGGCCGTTACTTGTGTTTTGAAAAGCGGCAATGGAGGGAAGGACTTGCACTACTGGCCCTCGGCTCCGACGAGGCCCTCCGTGCTTTAGCGACCAAGGATTTAGGCGCGCCCAAGGTGCCTTCGGAGCGGTACGAGCTTGCCGACGAGTGGTGGGAACTTGGTGAAAATGGTGCAGATGAGTTGAGGCCAGCTATTAAGGAACGGGCAGCATATTGGTACCGCGCCGCAGTGGCGGGGTTGACCGGCCTGCAAAAAATCAAAGCTGAAAAGCGGATCGTCGCCGCGGTCCAATCGAGTGCAAGCGTGGTTGAGTCGGACTTTCCTGACGCAAAGGTACCAGCGCCAAAACCGGTCAATGATTTCGGATATTCCAAGGAATGGGTAAATGACTCGTACAAGACTACGATTCGCCAGAGCGGCGCCCGGTGGATCGAGACTTCCAATGAAACGGGCAAAACCGTACTTACCTACGCTGAGCTCGACCGAAACGACAAATATGTTGAGCTCTTCTGCAATGAACGCAAGCACAAAATGCGGCTCTTGAAATCGGGGAATGCGGAGTTTGATGGAAAAGGAAAATGGGAGTGGATTTCTAATGGACATTGGATCAAGCCATCTAAGTAACAGCGGCCATTTGACAAAACCTGCATCGCGGCGGGGTGGCACTGTCGAGGCTGTGCTTCGGCGGGGGTGCCACTGGCCAGAGCCAGTGCTGATGTGAGAGTTGGCCGGCCATTTTCGATGGGGGGCAAGGATTTTCTGGCAAGATGTCGTTGCTTGAACCATGGGTGATTCTGCAAGGGAGCCATCGGCTAACCACCCCACCAAAACTCGGCGGGTAGCGGGGTGATGAGGGGGTGGAGCGGATCGATCACCTGGCCGTTGCTTTCGTAATAGCGTGTACTTGACCATCGCCAATCGCGACTCTTGAGGCAGAACCTGAGGCTTTGAAGGAACCATGATCGGCTCAAAGTCACGAATGAATTGGAAGGCTCGACGATTTGCCAGAATAGTTCTTGGGCCGTAGTCAGCATAGCTCGGGTTGTCCTGCAGTTCAGCACTGGCTCTGGAGACTGTCCGGCTATGTGAGTGCATTTGAATCGATCCCGGAGGGATCAAAGCAATTAGCCCCAGGTTGAGCGCAGCGACACCCGGGGTTCCCAAGGCAAATTCCAGCTCCCGATCCCGAAGGGATCGCAGGCTCATGGCGCTGCGATCCCTTCGGGATCGAGGGATGATTCCCCCGTTTTCCCCGGGTATCGGCTAACGCCTCAACCCGGGGCTAATGGCTGCGAACCCTTCGGGTTCAAGACAGGTACGAAACCGGGACAATCTCTCTGGCCAGTGCCACCCGGCGGCACGGAAATATTTCGGAGAAATATGTCCGGCTCCGGACCAGACGTGTCCAGGCTCGCGCATCTAATGTTGTGGGGAGTTGTTCTTTGACAATTTGCGAAATGGTGAATACTCGGTCGCGGAAGCAAGGGGTGAGCCGGGCAAATGCCTCGACCCACCTGATGGAGTTGTTATCAGATGTGGGCGAGAAATCGTTATAAAGTGATGACGACGTGTTGGTAAAGTGTTGCGTTGTCAGAGCTTGGGAGCGAAGGGAGCGTGCGTGAAAAGAGGGTGAAAACTGTTATCAGGATGGTGGCGAGGTTCGGATCGGGTTCGCCCTCGCACGCAGCACGGCTGCGTGCGAGGGCACCCCCTCCAATGGGAAGGGGTGTTGAGAAATGGGGTGGGTTTCTCAACACGGGTGAGCGCGGCACGCGGGTTTGGCTGAGGGTGTGTGTTGAGAAACCCGCGGCGAAATCATCGCGGGGTGTGGCCCAGAGAATGTCGGTCGTAAACGCAGCGCGTCGCAAGCGAACGCGGCGAAATGGAGTCGCACGCTAACTTAACCCGCGGTTGCCAACGTGCGCTGCGGCGCTGCGTGGTTCGTCGGACCGGTTTCCGCGGAATGGACTAACTCCGCAAAGAGACCGTTTTGAGCTACCAGTTCGTTGTACGAACCTTGTGCGCTAATGCGTCCATCCTCAAAAACCAGGATCCGATCGCAGTTTTTCAAGGTTGTCAGTCGGTGGGCGATGATGATCGTCGTCCGGTCTGAGTTGTCGATGCCCCAAGCATTCTGCACGTGACGCTCGCTAATGTTGTCGAGCGCACTGGTGGCTTCGTCGAGAATCAGAAGGGGGCAGTTCTTCAAGAGCAAGCCATGCAGTGCGCCGACTTTTTCGCCGGAAAGCGACGTCAGGTCTCCACGTAACGCATGTCCCACCAGCTTTAACTGCATGTCGCGATTGAGTCGTGCGACGCTCGTCTCGACGAATGACCGCCGCACCACATTCAGCGCCTCGCGCAGAACGTAAATCACCGCTAGTGTGCCGAGGATCCAGCCCGCTGCCCAATACATCTGCGAATGTGTATACTGATTCCTCGCACCGGCCTGAATGCGATCGACTAATTGACCAAGGAGGATGGCGACGCCAGTATTTGCAGCACTCGTCACTGCCATGATGCACGCCGCAGCGCCCAGAGTCAGCCGATCTTCAACGGTCACAAAGGGCCAGACTTGCAACGCGCGACGTACGAGGAGTTTCAATTCCCCAGCAGTCCGGGGTGGAGTTTCCATAAGGAATATGCCTCTCGAGGATGATGACGGAATGCTACCTGGAGAGGAGTGCGTCCTGGCGTCGATGCCCAAAAGTTTGCGACGTCATTCCGATTCAAGTCCTCGAAAGCAGCGAGTAATTGACACAGGAATCGAGACCGTAATTTGATCGTTAACCGATCAACCTGGACGACTACGACACACGAATTTTAAGGGGTGAGAATGAGTTACACAGCCCTCAGCTAGCAACGGGTTGTTTTTTGCCGTAAGTCCAGTTCTAAGGTTGCATCAAGTACCGGGACTGGCGGCACGGCAGTTGCTTAGAGGGATTTTGCTAATCTTATCTTTTTAAGGAGTCTTTCATGCCCACGTTAACGGACTTGCAACGCAACCAGCCCAACTTTCTTAGTCGCCAAGAACTGCAGGTGTACGGCGAAGAAGTAATCACGGACTCGCGGGCCTATTTGACTCCCTCTCAACTTGTTGATCGCAAACTGGAAGCGCGCACCTTTCAGGAAGTCGATCGGCCGCAACCGAGAAACCCTCGGCCCCGAGCGAAATAGTCTGCGCCTTCTACACAAGCGGGTGCATTGACTCATGACAACAGCAGTGACATCCGCGGCCACGTGCCCAGTGCCCATCACTGGACAGCGCGCTCCACTTGCGCCTTTTCGCGGCGACGCTTTCAGCGCTGAGCATTTGGATGCTCACTTTCGCGCTTTGGCAGATTCTTTGGTAGTGCTGCCCGCGGGCCAGGTCCCTGCTCGTGAGCGCGACTTCAGCGTTCGATTTGAAGAAAATGCCGCTGTGATTGCGGCCGCTCATTCGGTCGTCAGCAAAGCGGCCAGGGTCGGCGAGTATGTCCCCGCGGAAGCAGAATGGCTGCTGGACAACCATTACGTCGTGGAAGAACAACTTCGCGAAATCCGCGATGACTTGCCCCGCGGCTTCTACCGCGAGTTGCCCAAGACGGCCTCGGGGCACCCGCGCGTTTATGAAATCGCGCGCGAACTGGTGATGCATACCGATAGCTCACTGGATGAGACTCTAGTCGAGCGCTGCGTGCAGCAATTTCAAACGGTCACTTCATTTTCGATTGGCGAAGTCTGGGCCGTGCCAATCATGCTCCGGCTGGTGCTGATCGAAAATCTGCGCCGCCTGTGCGACCAGATGCTGCTGACCTATCGCTGTCGCAGTTCCGCGCGCGAAATGCTCGATGGCTGGCGGTCGGAGGACACGTTTACGCTCGATCCGGACTCCGAGCCGCACTGCGTCCCCACGATCATTCAGTTGCTCGAACAAATCCCCGAGCGCGGTCCCACGCATCGCCCAGCAATCACCATGCTGGAAAAACAGGTTGCCGAGCGGGGCTGGGATCTCGGCGAAATCGTGCGGCAGGAGCATCAACGCCAGGCAGCGAATCAGGTTTCAATCGGCAACGTTATTACCAGCATGAGGCTGATCGCCAGTCTCGATTGGATTGGCTACTTCGAGCACGTCAACCATGCCGAGCAAGTGCTGCGGCAGGATCCCGCCGGGGTCTATGCGCAGATGCATTTCGAAAGCCGCGATCACTATCGCCACGTGGTCGAAGAGTTAGCGAAGCGGACGAAGAACACGGATGTACAAATCGCTGAACTGGCCGTGGAGTGCGCTTCCGCCGCGCAGCGATCGCATCCAGCAGATGTTCGCCGCGCTCATGTTGGCTATTGGCTGATCGATGACGGACGGAAACAGCTCGAACGTCAAATCACCTATCGCCCGCCGTTGCATCGCGTGGTGCAGCACACCATGCTGCAATGGCCGCTAGTGACCTACTTCGGGCTGTTGGCTTTATTCACGCTGCTCGGCGCGAGCTGCATCGCATTGCTGTGCTGGGCGATCACTGTTCCGCCATTGGCCGGTGTGCTGCTGGTTATCGCTTGGATTTTGCCTGCCAGCGAGTTGGCTCAGGGCATTGCCAATCTGCTGATCACCAACGTGCTCCGGCCGCGTTTGTTGCCCCGGTTTGAATTCAAAGCCGGGGTGCCGCTGAAGTATCCGACCATTGTGGTCGTGCCCTCGATGCTCAGCAGTCCTCAGGAAGTGGATTCACTTCTCAGTCGTCTCGAAAGCCACTACCTGGCCAACAGTGACGAGGCCCTGCTCTTCGCGCTGCTGACCGATTTCAATGATGCGCCGCAGCAGGAAACTTCCAAAGATGCGCCGCTGCTGGAGCGGGCGATTGCCGGCATCAAGCGCTTGAATCAGCGCTACCTGCAAACGGAGCGACAGCCCTTTTATCTGTTTCATCGCGCCCGGCAATGGAATGCCTCCGAAGCAACCTGGATGGGTTGGGAACGGAAGCGCGGCAAGCTGATGGAATTCGGCCGGCTGCTGCATGGCGAGACAGATACCTCCTATATGGTGCAGGAAGGCGACCTGGCGGCGCTTGATAAGTTCCGCCAGGCAGACTTCACGCCCTTCATCATCACGCTCGATTCCGACACTCAACTCCCGCACGATACTGCCCGCAAACTGATCGGCACGCTGGCTCATCCGCTCAATCGGCCGCAATTCTCGGCCGATCATGCCGCAGTGATTTCGGGATATACCATTCTGCAACCACGCGTGAATGTGCATTTGGCGAGCGCGGGACGCTCGTGGTTCGCGAAGATTTTTGCGGGGAGTCCCGGCGTTGATCCCTACGCCACGGCCGCGTCGGACGTGTATCAGGATTTGTTTGGCGAGGGAAGTTTTACTGGCAAGGGCATTTACGACCTGCAGGCGTTTGAACGGGCGCTCGCGGGTGCGTTTCCCGAGAATGCCATTTTGAGCCACGACCTGATCGAAGGCTGCCATGCCCGCGTCGGCCTAGTAAGCAATATCGAAGTCTATGACGGCTACCCCGCGCGCTACGACGCTGAAGCCCGCCGAGCGCATCGCTGGGTCCGCGGCGATTGGCAGTTGCTGCCTTGGCTGCTGCCTTTTGTGCCCTATGCAGCGGGCTGGAAGCCGAACCCGCTCTCGATGTTGTCGCGCTGGAAGGTTTTCGATAATTTTCGCCGCAGCCTGGTGCCGCCGGCGTTGTTGATTGGCTTGCTGTTGGGTTGGTTCATAACGCCCGCTAGCGCCGGCTGGTGGTCGCTAGCCGCGGCGATTGTGCTGGCGTTTCCAATGCTTGCTCAGTTAGCACTCACCGTTCGCAATTGGCCCTGGAAGTTGAACTTCGCCGAACATGCCCGGGCGATTTCGTTCGATCTGTTCAAGACTTTGCTGCAATGCGTTCTCGCTGCGGCCGTGTTGCCGCACAAAGCCTGGTCGATGCTGGATGCGATCGCGCGGACGCTGATCCGGATGTTCATCACTCGGCGCAATCTCCTCGAGTGGGAAACCGCGGCCTCGGTCGAGTGGCGAGTCAGTCAGAGTCGCTGGTCGTTACTGCTGCAACTTTGGTTGTTGCCAGTCACGGCGCTCGTCGTGGGCCTGTTGCTCCCTTGGCCTTTGCTCTTAGCAGCACTTCCTATCCTCGCTTTGTGGTTCGTCGCGCCGGGGATTGTCTATTTCATCAGTCAGCCGATCAAAGTCGAGCGTTCCAAGTGTACTGCAACCCAAGAGATCTGGCTGCGCGAGATCGTCTCGCAAACCTGGGCTTTCTTTGAGGCCTATGTCGGACCGCAGGATCACTGGCTCCCCGTCGATAACGTGCAGGAAGAGCCGCAGGAGAAGATCGCGCACCGTCTGTCGCCGACCAACGAAGGTTTGTACTTGCTCTCGGCACTCATCGCCCGCGACTTCGGGTATCTGGGCATTCACGGCCTGGCGACGATCTGGGAGAACAATTTGCAGAGTGTGCAGCAGCTCGAAAAGCTGCAGGGGCATCTCTACAACTGGTACGACACCGAAACCCTGCAGCCCTTGCCGCCCCGTTATGTCTCGACGGTGGACAGCGGCAACCTGGCGGCTTGTCTGCTCACGATGCACGCCGGCATTGGCGATTTGCTGCGCGACGACGTGATACGCGGCGAGCAATTCACAGGCCTGGGTGACACGCTCGATTTGCTGCGGGAGGCCTGCGCTGCCATTGCCGATGATGATCCGCCCGCCGTCAGGACGCTTGCTCAAAAGTTGCACCTTGGCACGCAGAATTTAGCAGCGACGTTACCGACGGCGAGTGTCACGGCGACCAGCGACTTATGGTCCTGGCATCAACGGCTGCTGCCAATCGAGCAGTTCCTTGCGCAGCTACCGAACCTGCCTGTCCCGGCGAGCGCCGCTGACTCGGTTCGCAATCTCGCGAATAAGATTCGTGTCGTCCGCGGGCGGTTACAAAGCCTGGGGGATGATTTCCGCTCGCTGTTTGCCTGGTTGCCGGTGATCGCAGAAGTCTCTGGTCGGATCAGTCCCCAGCAGGTTGTTTCCCATCCGGCAAACGATGATTGGGATGAATTATGGGCGCTGCTGAACGAACAACGAACACTGCCGCAATTGGCGGGGATGGAACTATTAGTAGAGCCCGCGCTGGCGCGGTTGCAAACAAAACGGACGGATGAGAAGTCAGCCAAACAACTGGCATCAATCTCCGCGGCGATTGCCCTGAGCGCACAGAACAGCGCCCAACTGATCGAGCGGTTCGAAAAACTAGCTCGCGCCGCGGAAGAGTTTGCCCTCGGCATGAATTTTCGATTTCTGTTCAATCCGCAGCGGCGGCTGTTCTCGATTGGTTTCAATGTCGAAGAAGGACGCCTCGATCGTTCGCATTACGACATGCTTTGCTCCGAAGCTCGGCTGGCCAGCTATCTGGCGATTGCCAAGGGGGATGTCGAAGCGACCCATTGGTTCCGCTTAGGGCGGCACGCGACCATTTCGGCTGGCAAGTTCGCGCTCCTCTCGTGGGGCGGGACCATGTTTGAATATTTGATGCCGCCGCTATTTCATCGCCAGTACGAAGGTTCGCTCCTCACGCAAAGTTGCCGCGCGGCAGTGCTGCGCCAGCAAGAGTATGGCCGGCAGAACGATATTCCCTGGGGCATTTCCGAATCGGCGTTCGGCGCGCTGGCGGTCAATTCAGATTATCACTATCGCTCGTTCGGCGTCCCTGGCTTGGGTCTGAAGCGCGGGCTGGCGAAGGACCTAGTGGTCTCGCCGTATTCAACCTTGATGGCGCTAACGGTCGATCCCGCGGCGGCGGTTGCTAACCTGCATGCGCTGGCGGACGAGGGGGCGCTGGGGGCCTGGGGCTTTTACGATGCGCTGGATTACACCGCCGAGCGAGTTCCGTTCGGCAAGCGGCGAATCGTTGTCCGCTGTTACATGGCCCACCATCAGGGCATGGGCCTGCTCGCGCTGGCGAATGTCTTGCGCGATGGCAGCATCCAGCGCCGCTTCAACGCTCATCCGCTGGCCCGCGCGGCGGAGTTGCTTTTGCAAGAACGCGTGCCGACGGTGATGACGCCGTTTGAGCCGCATACCGACGAAGTGGAGCCGTTCGCCACGGTGCATGAGGAACAACAGCTCACGAGTCGGCGGCTCGTCGGCATTCAAAACGCCAATCCACGCACGCAACTGCTCAGCAACGGCAAGTACAGCGTGATGCTAACCAGCGCCGGCGGCGGCTTCAGTCGCTCGGGACCGCTCGATGTCACCCGCTGGCGATCCGATTCCACGCTCGATGCCTGTGGGCAGTTCATTTACGTGCGTGAACTCGACAGCGATCAGGTCTGGTCCCCCACTTATCAGCCCACTTGTGTTGCGCCGGACGGTTACGAAGTCATCTTCGCGATTGACAAGATTGATTTTCATCGCCGGCAAGGAGAGCTGGAGACTTTGCTCGAAGTAGCGGTGTCGCCCGAGAACAATGCCGAAGTGCGGCAACTTCGAATCACGAATCACGGGACCAAATCGAAGCGTGTGCAACTCACGAGTTACGCCGAAATTGCCCTGGCGACGGCGGCGGCCGACCTGGCTCATCCGGCCTTTCAAAAACTGTTTCTCGAAACGGAATACATCCCCGAAGAGTCCGCGTTGCTCGCTCGTCGCCGCCCGCGCGATGCGCAGCAGGCGCCAACCTGGGCCGTGCATGTGCTGGCGTCGCCACCGGAGGGGACGAGCGACATCGAGCACGAGACGAGCAGGCAGCAATTTTTAGGTCGTCGCCGCACGACGCAAAATCCGCGAGCGGTCCTCGCGCCGCATTTGGCGGGCACGGTCGGCGCAGTGCTTGATCCGGTGTTCTCCATCCGCTGCACCGTCCACATTCCGCCCGGCGAATCGGTGGTGATCGCTTACACGACTGCCGTCGCCGCGACTCGCGAAGAGGCGCTCGCGCTGGCGGATCAGTATCACGAACTGCGCAACGTGCAGCGGGTGTTTGAACTGGCTTGGGCTTATGCCCAAGTTGAATTGCGGTATCAACACTTGGCGCCGGGGCAGGTACACCTTTATCAGCGGCTCGCCTCTTATCTGCTCTATCCACACCACAGTCTACGTGGCGACGAAGCGCTGCTGACGCGGAATCGGCTCGGTCAAAGCGGTCTGTGGCGGCATGGCATCTCGGGCGACTTGCCGATCTTAGTGGCCCGCGTCACCGAACCGGAACACGTGGCGCTCGTCCGCGAGTTGGCCCTGGCGCAGCGCTTCTGGCGCGAGCGGGGCTTTCGCGCGGATCTGGTGATTATCAACGATTATCCGGGAAGCTATCTCGACGCCATTCAAGATCAGATGGTCGCCCTGATGCAGGAGGTGAATAGTGCAACCGAGCAGCCGGGCGTTTACTTGCTGCGGGGCGTACACTTGCCGCCGGAGGAGCACGCGCTGTTTGAAACGATTGCTGCCTGCGTATTGCATGGTGATCGCGGCACGATTTCGCAGCAGCTCGATGCCGCCAATCAACTCGCCATCGCCACCGCGACCTATGCCAAACCTGGCACGCTCGCGGCTCGTCCATCTCGCGCGCAGAATAAACATGTGGCAGCGGCGAAGTCACCTGAACCATTGGAATTCTGGAACGGCATCGGCGGCTTTGCCCAGGATGGCAAGGAATACCGCATTTGCGTGCAGCCCAATCAATTGCCGCCCATGCCTTGGTCACAGGTGGTCGCTAACGATCAGCTTGGTTTTCTCGTGACCGAATCGGGCGGCGGATATACCTGGTTCGCGAACAGCCGCGAAAACAAGTTGACGACCTGGTCGAACGATCCCATCGCCGATCCGCCTAGCGAGGTGCTCTATTTGCAGGATGAGGCGAGCGGCGAATCCTGGCTGCCGTTGTCTACAACCGTTGCTCAGACTAGCGAAGCCTGGTCCCATTATGGTGCCGGTTATGCGCGGTTTCTCAAGTATGATCCGGCGGTTACGCAGGAAGTGCTGCTTAGCGTGGCTCAGCATGAACCGATCAAGTTCATTCGCTTGAAAGTCACGAACCGTTCGCCACGGGCGCGGACCTTCGCAGTGAGTTACTATGCCGAACTGGTGCTGGGCGTTTGTCGCGAGCAGACGCACTTGCATGTGCAGTCCACCTACGACGAGGGCACGCAAGCCTTGTTCTTTCGCAATCCTTATCACGCCGAGTATCCGCATCAAGTGGCCTTTCTCAAAGCGCTGGGCCAGACCAGCGGTTTCACGACCGACCGCGGCGAGTTCCTGGGTCGGCACGGTTCTTGGGAACGGCCGCAAGCGATCACCGATGGCGAACTTGCTGGCCGCACCGGCGTCGGCTTCGATCCCTGCGGCGTCGTGCAAACGCGGCTCACGGTGGAGCCGCAGCAGACGCGGGAAGTGATCTTTTTGTTCGGCGCGGGCCAGGATGAAGCGCACGTCCGCGCGATCCTGGAGAAGTTCAACTCGCCCGCCGCGGTGGAAACCGCGACGAATCAAAACCTGGCCGAGTGGAGTGACGTGCTCGGGACGATTCAGGTGAAAACGCCGAATCGCGGGCTGGATGTACTGGTCAATCACTGGCTGCTGTATCAAGTCCTCTGCTGCCGAATGTGGGCGCGCTCGGCCTTTTATCAATCGGGCGGCGCGTTTGGCTTCCGCGATCAACTGCAGGATTCACTGGCCGTGATCCACAGCCGGCCGCAACTGGTGCGCGAGCACCTGCTGCGGGCGGCGGCGCGGCAATATCGACAGGGGGACGTGCAGCATTGGTGGCATCCCCCGCTGGGCAAGGGAACGCGGACGCGGTTCTCGGACGACCTGCTCTGGCTGCCGTTTGCCGTCAGTCATTATGTGCGCGTGACCGGCGACCGGCAGGTGCTGGACGAAGCAGCCTCGTTCCTCGAATCGCCGCCGCTGCAGCCCTATGAACACGAGCGCTATGAGCAGCCCAAGACTTCCAGCGAATCGGCCCCCCTGTATGAACATTGCTTGCGGGCCATCGACCGCGGCTTGCAGTTCGGTCCCCACGGCCTGCCTTTGATGGGCTGCGGCGACTGGAACGACGGGATGAATAAAGTCGGCGAGGGAGGCACGGGCGAAAGCGTGTGGGTGGGCTGGTTCTTGCTGGTGCTGATCGACGACTTCTTGCCGCTCATGAAAGCGCGCGGGGACGTTGAAAAAGCAAACGGCTACGAAATCGCCGCCCGAGATTTGCGTGCGGCGCTCGAAGCGGAGGCCTGGGATGGGCAGTGGTATCGGCGAGCCTATTTCGATGACGGCTCGCCGCTAGGTTCGGCCCAGAATGAAGAGTGCCAAATTGATTCACTGGCGCAAACGTGGGCTGTCTTCGCGGGCGCCGATCCACAGCGCGCTCGCCAAGGCGTGCAAGCGGCCGCGGAGCGACTTGTCAATCGCGAAGCCGGCTTGGTCCTGCTCTTCACGCCTCCGTTCGACAAGAGCGCGCTGAATCCCGGTTATATCAAAGGCTATCTGCCGGGCATCCGCGAGAACGGCGGGCAATACACGCATGCCGCCACTTGGCTGATTCAAGCCCTGGCTCAACTGGGTGAATCGGATCAGGCGATGTCACTGTTTGATTTGATCAATCCCATCCGTCACACGCAGTCACCAGCCGCCGTCGCCCAGTATCAGACCGAGCCGTATGTAATTGCCGCCGACGTCTACAGCGTGCCCCCGCACGCCGGCCGCGGCGGCTGGACCTGGTACACCGGTTCCGCCGCCTGGCTCTATCGTGTCGCGCTCGAACAATTGCTGGGCTTGCAACTCAACAACGAAACCGCGACTTTGAATCCCAGCGTGCCGCAGGCTTGGGAAGAGTTTGAAGTAACAATTCGCCGCGGCGGCTCGCAGTTCACGATCAAGGCCACAGGAGACGAGACAGCAACGGAACAAGTCGTCATCGACCTCAATCAAAATCCAACGGGAACATTCCTAGTTCCGATTTCTCCAGCAGCGCAGACGCCGGTGCCCATTCCGAAGCTCATCGAATCTTGAGTCCCGGAGAGTTCAGTAGTAGGCAGTAATGGCGAACTAAGTCCATTTTGTCTTAGCCACCGGCTTCAGTCGGTGGTCCGGCTTTTCCGAGTGAATTTGAATCGATCCCGGAGGGATCAAAGCAATTAGCCCCAGGTTGAGCGTAGCGACACCTGGGGTTCCCGAGGCATATTCCATTCCCCCGATCCCGAAGGGATCGCAGCAACACGGCGCTGCGATCCCTTCGGGATCGATGCATAATTTTCCCGGTTTTCCCCGGGTATCTGCGAACCCTTCGGGTTCAAGGCAGGTGCGAAAGCCGGACAGTCTCTGAAGCCGGTGGCTAAGGGAATGCGACTTCCCTGGCAACCATTGTATTCGCTCGCCTCCCGCCTCACTTGCTCCTCGTCACAGCCCCGCCTTCTCCGCATCTTCCAGCGTTTTGTCGGTACTCTCGGGATCAACCTGCCGGCAACATTCGGTGAGCGTGCCGGCGATGTCGGATAATTCGGTTTGCCATTCTTCCAAGGTCACTTCCGGCGGATGGATCGCGGAGAGTTCTTTAAGCAGCAGGATCATCCGCAGGAAATGGCGGAAGAAAATGCCTTCCTGCTTTTGCAGGCCGCGGGCGGTGATGTATTTGTTGAACTGACCCTGAAATTCCAGCACTTCGCCAACAGCCCAGACCGGCTGCGTGTTAAGCGTATGCACATCGGGGAACTGGGCGTCAAACAGCATGCGCAGCTTTTCCGGCAGCGTGAAAATCTTGATTCGTTCTTCGTAGGGCAACCGGCGTTGCTCTTCCTTCTCTTCGTCGCTCATCGGCGCGCCCAGTTGTTGGGCGGTGGCCAGGCCGATTGTCAGTAGTCGCTGATCGAGCCGCAAGATCGCGAGAGGCCCCGGCGGCATGTCGTCATACCAGGGAATCCGCGCGAGACGCGCCGCGGTGCCCGGCATCTCGAGCACGCTTTCCAAGGCTTGAATCCGTTCATTGCGATCGGCGATGCCTAACTGATTCACGAGATAAACGGCATACAGCGGATTGATGCTGCGAATGCCGAGCAGCCGTTTCATCTCCGGCGTGGGGACGGCGCGGTGGGCCTGATAGTCGGAGGTCGCCACTTCGACCGGCTTCGCGGCGGCCGCCCGCGCGGCCTCGGCGGTCGGTCCGCTGGCTTTGCTCCTGGCCAGTTGAGCAAGAGCTTCGGACATCAGCCGTTCGGTCTCGGTCGGCTTGTGAACTGAGGGCTGCGCCGCTTTGGCCGTCGCGATCTCGGCCACCGTTTGCCGCGGCGGCGGAGGCGGTTCCAGCGTCACATAGCCGGCGGCGGACAGCGTCATCAGCATCCGGTCAAGCTGCTTCTGGCCTTGCACCTGGCGGGCACTATCCAACAACCGCTTGCCGA
The DNA here is from genome assembly GCA_043744755.1 of Anatilimnocola sp. Classification (GTDB taxonomy): domain Bacteria; phylum Planctomycetota; class Planctomycetia; order Pirellulales; family Pirellulaceae; genus Anatilimnocola. The sequence continues at coordinate 6,904 of JAYTUF010000603.1, read as the reverse complement.
CGAGCTTCCTAAGTAGATCAACTTCGGGCGAAGCATCGAGCAGATAGGCCAGCAACCGCCAAGGAAGATTGCCGCGACTCGTCAGCTTGCCCGGCGGGGCTTTTTGCAACTGCAGAAAGTGCGACTCCTGCCAGTACTGCTGGTTCTGGCTCCGAGTCGGCATCTTGCGTTTTAGGTCTTTTTTGGCCCGTAATAGCCCAGGATCTTTGGTGTCTTCTGGAATCTGGTCGTACTTCTGCTTCCAGCGGAGATGCTTCACATCGTCTTCGTGCGCGAGAGAAAAGACATAGCCCTGATTATCGAACTGCGGCCGGCCCGCGCGACCGAAAATCTGATGCGCGCTGCTGGGCTCGATCAGTTTCATGTCGCCCGGCGGACCTTTGAGCAGCGTGGGGAGTACCACACTTCTCGCCGGCAGATTGATGCCGGCCGAAAGCGTTTCCGTGCAGATACAGACGGAGAGGAGCTTCTTCTGAAACAGGTCTTCGACGATCCGTCGATACTTGGGAAGCACGCCCGCATGATGCACGCCCACGCCGCGGAAGAGCAGCGCCTTGAGCTTCGGCCCCGCGCCTTGCGAGAAATCGAGCCGATCGAGTTCCGTCGCCAATCGCTTTTGCTGACCGTCGGCCAGCAGCGTCTTGCCCTTCAGTTGCTCCGCAATGCTCCAGCAGAGATCGCGATTGAAGGCAAAAACCAGCGCGGGAGTATACCGCTTCGTGTCATCTCCGCTCGCCATCTTTTCGATGTGCTCATTGAGCAGTTCATCGCCGACCCATTGATACGACAGCGGCACTTTGCGCTCGAAGCTCTGCACCAGCTCGATGCTGCGCTGATGACTGTGCCGCAGCCATTGCGTGAACTCGAACGCATTGCCCACTGTCGCGGAAAGCAGCAGCAGGCGAATGTGCGGCGGCAACATGCCGAGCGACAGTTCCCAAACCATGCCCCGCTCGGGATCGGCAAAGTTGTGGAACTCGTCCATCACGACGGCGGAGACGCAACTGAAATCGAAAGCTTCGGTATGCAGCAGCCGGTTGAGCAGAATCTCCGCGACGACTACGAGAATCGTGGCCTCCGGATTCACGCGGCGATTGCCGGTCACGAGGCCGATGTCATCGCGTGAAAACCCCCATCGCACAGCGGCGTCCTGCATCTCCGTGAACTTCTGTTCGGTGAGCGCGATCAGCGGCGTGGTGTAGTACGCGACGGTGTTGGTATGCAGCGCTTCAAACAGTGCCGCTTCGGCGATCAGCGTCTTGCCCATGCCGGTCGGAGCGCATACCAGCACGCCTTGGTCCGCGGTGAAGTACTGCAGCAGCGCTTCTTCCTGGACCGGATAAGGCGGATAAGGGAGCGCATCGAGATAGCGCGTGGCGAGTTCGTCGCGCGTGGGCAAAGTTGACATGGCTGCAGTTATAGCATCCCTGCAACTGGCCCGGTTGCAGCAACGCGGGCTGCTTCTCACCAACTCCCGACTTCCCTTACCGGCCCTTCTTCACCTGCATTTCAAGGAACCGCAAACGCGGGCTTTACCCCCCTCGACACCCCCAGGTTGATAACAGTTATCGCGCTGAAATTGCGAACCAGGCATTTTCCCCAAGTCTTTGTAGCCAGACATGTTGCGTGGTGGCAGTCGAGGAGATCGGGGACTTTTCGATAACCTTTGATAACCGGTTATCAGTCCACCAGTTTCCCAAAATCACCCTCGGGCGTTGCCACTCCCGACCACTAGCTAATGGCAATAAGTAACCCGTAACACATTACAACGTGATGCACATCTACTATGTATTATCTACCAAAATGTCAACGAACTATTGAAATACTACATGGTTCTTTGACACGTTAGGTCACGCCATTTTGGCAGCCGTAACTTTCCAGCGAGCGCGGCAAAGCCGAGCAGTGAAACAACCCGCTTTACTCACAGTCGTGACTCGCTGGGTCGACGCACTAACCGGCCGGGGCGAGCTTGTAGAGTGCCTCCCTGAGCCGCCAGCGAGTGAATCGCTCGCGGATTTCGGTCGCTGTTCCCACCGTCACGATCAAATCGTATTCGAAAGTGAAGCCTGGTTCGATTGCGAACTTCGTGAGGGGGGCGAAATACGAACAGGCTCCCTGCTTTTCGTCTCCATTTCCATAACGGTAACAGGTCAATCGTTTCGCTTGAGACACGGAGGCCCCCAGCCCGAAGCCGTCTTTGTCCACATAGGCCGCCCAGTTTTCCGTCATGGGCTTGTATTCGTTCGGCCAGCCGGGTTTCGTCTGGGAAAGTTCCTGGCCTGCAAAGGGCTGATCGCCGGAATACACAACCAATTGATCGAATTCTGGCTGCAGGAAGATTGCGGGAATCTCTTGATCGGCGAGAGGGTGTTTTTTGTCACCGGTGTAGGTGAACCTGTAACGGACGAACAACATGTCGCCTTCTAGCTCCAGGGATTGCTCCATGCGAGTCTCTGGCAAGTCGGCTCCGCTGGCCCAGTGTTTTGGCAAGGTTGTCGTGCTCAAGACGTCCCGAGTCTGCTTGAATTCCAACAAACGAGCGCCGTTGCCGCGCCAGTCGCCCCCTTGAACGGGATTCCAGCGCCAAGGTTGTTTATCCCACAATGAATCATCCTGCTCGCCGTAATACGACTGCTGAATCAGCCGCCCGCGGTCAAAGTGATTAATGAGGTTCCGCTTGGAGCCGGCTGGCGAGATCCAAGCGATCCCGCCGCCCGATGACTTCTTAATTCCAACGCGCAGAGACTTGTTTTCCAAAAAAACGAAATCGTCATCTTCGGCTGCCGCGGTAAAGCCGGGCAGCAAGATTGTGCATACGATCAACAGAAAGCGGCCGCAAAATAGGAAGAGTGGTGGGCTCGCGGGCATTTCAGTCCCCTAGACAAGTAGATCCTGCACCACGTGCCCATGCACGTCGGTCAGGCGAATATCGCGGCCGCTGTAGCGGTAGGTCAGCTTCTCGTGATTGAGGCCCAGCAGATGCAGCACCGTCGCGTGCAGGTCGTAAACGTGCATCGGTTTGTCGATGGCGGCGAAGCCGAAGTCGTCGGTGGCGCCGTGGACGTAGCCCTGCTTCACGCCGCCGCCGGCGAGCCACATGCTGAAGCCGAGGGCGTGATGGTCGCGGCCTTTTTCGCCTTCGGTCATTGGTGTGCGGCCGAACTCACCGCCCCAGATGACGAGCGTTTCGTCCCACAGGCCGCGGGCTTGCAGATCATCGAGCAAGGCGCCAATCGGTTGATCGCTGGCGAGCGCATGCTTCTTGTGATTGCTGATGTCGCCATGATCGTCCCAGGGCTGACCGTTGCCGTAATAACATTGCACGACGCGGACGCCGCGCTCACTCAGGCGCCGCGCGAGCAAGCAGGCATTGGCGAATTCGCCTTCGCCGTAACGCTTGCGAGTTTCAGCCGTCTCGCGACCGAGATCAAACGCTTCCTGCGCTTCGCCTTGCATCCGATAGGCCATTTCGAGCGACGCAATCCGCGATTCGAGATTCGCGTCCTGCTCGCGCTGTTCCAAATGCTTTTGGTTGAGAGCTTGCAGCAGATCGAGTTGTTCGCGCTGGGCGGCCGGCGTTTGCCAGCGGTTCTGCACGTCGCGGATCATGGCTTTCGGATCGATGTTTTTCGGATTGATCTGCGTCCCCTGATGCACGCCGGGAAGAAACCCGTTGCTCCACAGATACGGGCCGACGACCGGTTTGCCCGGGCATAGGACGATGTAACCGGGCAGATTTTGGTTTTCGCTGCCGAGGGCATAAGTCAGCCAGGAGCCCATGCTGGGGCGAATAGGCTGCATGTTGCCGGTGTTCATGAGCAGCAAGCCCGGCTCATGATTCGGGTTGTCGCTCCACATCGAGCGGATGACGCACAGCTTGTCGATGCGGGCGGCCATGTGCGGAAAGAGATCGCTGACTTCGATGCCCGATTCGCCATGTTGTTGCCAGGGAAACGGCGATTGCAGCAGCTTGCCATCGCGGCGGCGGGTGTTCTTGCCGACGAACGACTCGGGCAGCTTCTCGCCGTGACGCCGAGTGAGTTCCGGCTTGGGATCGAACGAATCGACGTGCGAAGGTCCGCCGTTCATGAACAGGAAAATGATCCGCTTGATCTTGCCCGGATAGTGTCCCGCCCGTGGCGCGAGCGGATTCACGCTGGCGGCGGCAGGAGCGGCCGATGATGGGCTGTCGCCAGCGAGCGCTGCGGCGAGACCGACGGCGCCGAAGCCGCCGCCGATTTTGAGGAGGGAGCGGCGGGAGAGGTTTTGGTGATGGGAGTGGTTCATTTCCATATTTCACTTCGATTTATTCTGAAGGCAGAGTCCTGCGTAAGATCAACCCCTCACCCCAACCCTCTCCCCGTTCCTCCCTGGAGTACCGAGGAGAGGGAGTATGTCGTTCTGCATCCCTTCATCCCTTCCTCGCTTCATCCCTAATCCAGATACATAAACTCATTCGCGGCGAGCAAGGCTTGAGAGTATCGCTGCCAGCGGGTTAGTTCGGTGCCGGGGGTTGGTTCGGTGTTCTGCACAAATCGCCGGCCGATTTCTAGTTCGGCGGATGTTGGCTGGCGACTGTAGAGGCGTTCGTACAATTGGATGATTCGCTCACTGTCGTCGGTGGTCGTATTGGCTTGCGCTTCCCGGGCCACCTCCCGAGCCAGAGTCGTCATGAATTCACTGTTGAGCACAAACAACTGTTGCAGCGGGACGGTGGTTGTCATGCGTTGATCGCTGGTGATGTTTGGATCGGGGAAATCGAACAGTCGCAGGAGCGGATTGAGCTCATGCCGGCTAACCTGGCCATAGATCGTCCGGCGGCGGTTGTTGTTCTCCGCCAAATCTCGGGAGGGACCAAGCATCGCAGCATCGAGTTGTCCGGCGACCGCGAGCATTGCGTCCCGCCAGGACTCCACATCCAGCCGCCGGCGTGGATAGCGTGACCAGAGTCGATTTTCCGGATCAGCATTCATGGCCGCGGGGTTGCTGGCCGATTGCTGATAGGTAGAAGAAAGCACAATCTGCCGGTGCAGCTCCTTCAACGACCAACCTTGTTCGACAAATGTCGCGGCCAGGAAATCGAGCAGCTCGGGATGTGTGGGCTGTTCGCCGAGCGCGCCGAAATTGCCGGCGGTTCGGACGATGCCCTGGCCGAAGTGTTGTTGCCAGATCCGGTTGACCATGACCCGCGCTGTCAGCGGGTTCTGCTCGCTGGCGATGGAGTTGGCGAGTTCCAGCCGGCCGCTCCCGTGCTGGAATGGCACGGGGGATTCGGCGGAAAGAATGGCGAGAAACTGCCGCGGGGCGTCTTCGGCCAGCGTATCTGCATTGCCGCGAATATGGACCTTCATCGTCTTGGGCTGGCTACGGTCGGCGAGGGCGTGGGCGAAGGGATACTTTTTCGGCTGGTCCTTCTCCTTCAGCTTCATTTCCTTTTCCGTCAGCGTCTTTTGCGCCGCTTCGACTTCCGCGGCCGAGACCAGCGGCACTTCGGCATAATCGGTGCTGGCAAAGACGCCGACGAGCGCATAGTAATCGGACGTGGGGATTGGATCGAATTTGTGATCGTGACAGCGGGCACAGGCAACCGTCAGGCCGAGAAATCCGCGGGTCAGCGTATCGACGCGATCGGCATATTGATCCAGGTCGTTTTTGTCACCGTAATAGACGGGACCACACGCGAACATCCCGAGCGCTGGCAAATGCTGCCGCTCTTCGGGCCCCGCGAGCAGGTCGGCCGCGATCTGCAACTTGATGAATTGATCGTAAGGCAGGTCGGCATTGAACTGCTGCACCAGCCAATCGCGATAGCGATAGCCCTGCGGATATCGGCGGGCAGCAAAAGTATGCGCTTGATCCTCGCCGAAGCGGGCGACATCGAGCCACAGTCGCGCGGACCGCTCGCCGAAGTGAGGCGAGCCAAGGAGGCGGTCGATCAAGCGTTCGTAAGCATCCGGTGATTGATCATTTAGATAGTCCTGCAGTTCGTCGGTTGTCGGCGGCAGGCCGGTGAGATCGAAGGTCACACGGCGGATTAGTTGGCGCTTGTCGGCGGGTGGCGCTGGGGAGAGGTTTTGATCGCTGAGTTTTTTCAGAATGAAAGCGTCGAGCGCGTCGCGAGCGAACGTGGCTAAGGTCGTGTCCGGTGGGATCGTCTTGACGACCGGACGAAACGACCAGAACTCCCGATCTTGCGGACGGATTTTGGATTCACGCTTGTCGCCGGCAGTCGTTTCGGGACGAATGGCGGTTTTGCTGACGACGGGCCAGACGGCACCGCTCTTCACCCAGCGCGTGAGCTTGTCGATCTTCTCGCCATCCAACTTTCCTTTGGGCGGCATCTGCACGGCATCGGCTTTGTAATGCAGTGCGCTGATCAGTAGACTCTTTTCGGCATCGCCGGGCACGAGGGCGGGGCCTGATTCACCGCCGGCGAGCAACGCTTCGCGACTATCGAGGCGCAGTTTGGCCTCTTGCTTACGATCACCGTGGCACTCGAGGCAGTGTGAAACCAGCAGTGGCCGAATCTGCTGCTCAAAAAACTCCGCATCCTTCGCGAGACTCTCTTTAGCCTCGTCTGCTCGCAGCGAGTTCCCCGCGCACGACAGCGCACAGACGAACGAGCAAGCAACGAGCGATCGCATCCAGCGAACAACAGCGGGCGACATGCAGGGGGCTCCTCTGCAAGCGGTCTCGCCTAACGGCGAGAGGGTGGGAATTAGTCCAAGGTGGGCAGTGTTAGTTTACTGTCTACTGGCCTGTTCATACAACCTTTTGTCCATAGGATCGTCAATTGAATTACTTGTCCACTTCCAATTTCGCCGAAAACTTTCGCTTGATATCGATCGGTAGCCAACCAGTGACCGCCCCACTGGGGCAAGCCCAGTGGTCGCGAAGAGCTGCA
>JAYTUF010000602.1:0-5258 GCA_043744755.1 Anatilimnocola sp. | reverse complement strand
AACCCATCGACCGTATTTGCAGCAACTACCATTGGACACCGGAGTTATGCCTTAAAAATCCACGGACGACGGCTGCGTACGCTCAATCCGGATGAGCCCATATTATATTACGCTATGCCCATCTGCTTAAAGATCCCGAATTTGAGAAGGGATTAACTAGACTGGGGGTTAAAGATAAAAAGAATGATGATTGTGTGTCGAAAAAAGTGGCCGCGCAGCTGAAGGCGATAGGGGCGGACAAGATTAATCCGGCAAATATCCTGGCGGAGTGATCTATTTAAGAAAAAATGAGAACCTATTCATTTAGTCTGCGATTTGCTCTAGTTGGGGTGACAGTTTTCGCGGTGATTTTATCAGCCGTGCTGGAACGTTCGCGCCGCATACGTACGGCGGCTGCCTACCTGCGGGCCAATGACTGTCAATTGTCGTTCCAAAGTATATTAATAAAAGGCGAAATCCGCGTCATCGATTGCAGCGGGCCCTTCTGCGGGGCATTTGATCGTCCCCGTTGGCTGGTTATTAGGACTGATTGCAGAATGCAGGAACTACCGAAAGTCCTAGAAACTACGTCAAATATGAGGAGTATCGATGAAATTGCTGTGTTTCACGCAAAATTTGACGATGAACATGCCAAGCGACTTGCCGCGATTCCAAGTTTGCGTGAAGTATCGATCCATTCAAGCTCGATCACGGAAGTGGGTGCTATTTCCCTTTTGACATCTCCGAGAATATCTTGCCTGGATTTTCAAGGATGTAGAGGCATTAAATCGACGAGACTCCACTTATTGCATATCGCTCCTGGAATCACGGAAGTCAATTTCCATAACACGGGCGTCGATGCCGCGGCAATTGATGCATTGGTGCGAAACAATCCAAATTGTAAAATCAAATCGGAATGGGCAGCATGGTGTCGCTGACTGAGCGATTCTGCACGTGATTCTTCTCAGTAATTGGCGTGACGTCGTAATAAGACGTAGCGGGCGGTGGCGACGGTTGGTTAACAAGCCGATTGGTTTGCCAATACGTTCTCGCGTGGCACTTTCTCGCAAACGCGTCGGGCTTGCTGGTTTTATCCAAATCGGCCGGTGACGTAGGACTCGGTTTCCTTGAGCTTCGGGCGGGTGAAGATTTCCGAAGTCTCGCCATATTCAATCAGCCGGCCCAGGTACATGAAGGCGGTGAAGTCGCTGACGCGGGAAGCCTGCTGCATGTTGTGGGTGACGATGATGATGGAGTATTCGCCGCGGAGTTCCTGGATCAGGTCTTCGACTTTCGCCGTGGCGATGGGGTCGAGCGCGGAGCAGGGTTCGTCGAGCAGCAGCACCTCCGGCTCGCCGGCGATGGCGCGGGCAATGCACACTCGCTGTTGCTGACCGCCGGAGAGGCTGAGAGCGCTGTCGTGCAGCCGGTCTTTGACTTCGTCCCACAGCGCGGCGCCGCGGAGGCTTTGCCCCGCGACTTCGCGGATGATGTTGCGATCGCGTTCGCCGTCGATGCGGAGCGGGTAGACGACGTTCTCGAAAATGCTCATGGGGAACGGGTTGGGCTTTTGAAAGACCATGCCCATCCGCTTGCGGAGCTCGATCACATCGACGCCGGGGGCATAGATCGATTGACCGTTGATCCGCATGTCCCCTTTGATCTCGACGCTCTCGATCAGGTCGTTCATCCGGTTGATGCACCGCAGCAGCGTGCTCTTGCCGCAACCGCTGGGGCCGATGATGGCGGTGACCTGCCCGCGCGGGAAGGCCATATTCACATCGAACAGGGCCTGCTTGGGACCATACCAGAGATTGAAATTGCTGACGTCCACGATGGGATCGATGTTCAGTAGCGACTTGTGCACCACGGGCTGAACTGGTTCGCCGCGGGCAATGGCATCGAGCCGGGTGCTGCCCGAGCCGGGAGCGGCGGCCACGGCTTTAGCAGGTTGGTTGGCAGCGGGGGGAGGAACGGTCATCGAGAATATCCAGTCGCTTGCGAAGTAGCCCCCTATCCTAAACTCCCTTGCCGCTTGCGGCGAGTCGGCCCTTGGTTAAGAATTGCGGAAGATCGTTGCCTTTCAACCTTTCCGAGTGTAACCGCCATGAATCATGCTTCGCTCTCTCGTCGTGATGTCCTCAAGTTCACTGCTGCTGGCGCCGTCGCTGCCGCTCTGCCTAGTTTTACTCAAGGGCAAGAGAAGAAAGAACCGCTCTTCAAGATCTCACTGGCTCAATGGTCGCTGAATAAGTCGCTGTTTGGCAAGAAGCTCGATAATCTCGACTTCGCCAAGACCGCCAAGGAGGATTATGGCATTGAAGCCATTGAGTATGTCAATCAATTCTTCAAGGACAAAGCGAAAGACTCTAAGTATTTGGCGGAGCTCAAGCAGCGGGCCGAAGATGTGGGAGTGAAGACGCTGCTGATCATGTGCGACGGCGAAGGGGCGCTCGGCGATGCGGACGAAAAGAAGCGGCTGCAGGCCGTCGAGAATCATTACAAGTGGGTCGAAGCGGCCAAGTACCTGGGCGGGCACTCGATCCGCGTGAACGCTCAGTCGAGCGGCACTTATGACGAGCAGATCGAACGGGCCGCCGACGGCCTGCGGAAGCTAACCGAATTCGGCGAGAAACATGCCATCAATGTCATCGTCGAAAATCACGGCGGTCTGTCGAGCAATGGTGCCTGGCTGGCGGCGGTGATGAAGAAGGTCGCTCACAAAATGTGCGGCACGCTCCCCGACTTCGGCAATTTTAATCTCGGCGGCGGCAAAGAATATGACCGTTATCAGGGCGTGGACGAGTTGATGCCCTTCGCCAAAGCGGTCTCGGCCAAGAGCCATGCATTCGATGCCGAAGGAAATGAAACCAAGACTGACTATAAGAAGATGCTGGAGATCGTGGTCAAGAAGCACAACTACCACGGTTACTGCGGTATCGAGTTTGAAGGGGCCAAGACCTTCGAACAGGAACCCGCAGGAATTCTCGCCACCAAGAAGCTGCTGGAACGCGTGAGGGATGAGCTAGCGAAGGGATAAGTTCACTTTCGCCCCTACGAACATTCATGCCCCAGACCTTCGAACAATTGCTTCCACCCCGCCCAGATGAGGTCGGGGTTAGCCAGTTCCGTTTCAAGCCGATGCCTGGCTTGGGTGGCGATTGTGATCCGCAACGTCTCGTTCAGAGTAAGTTCGGTGCTTAGGTCAACCAATTCATCGGCACTGTTCGCCAGGAAGCCATTCAGGCCGTGCGCGATCATGTCGCGCCAGCCTCCCTCATTGGGAGCGATGATGGGCACTCCGACGGCCATTGCTTCGAGGCCGATCCGCGGCCAGTTTTCAACGCAAGCAAAGTTAATCGGCAGCAGGCAATGCAGCCGGCGATAAAAGTCAATTGCGGGCATTGCCCGGGGAGCCAGTAGTTCAGCCCAGGCGGGGGCAATTCCCATCCATTGCCGGACGATTGGATCCACCCCCATCACCAGGGCTCGGCGCTGCGGATGCTCCACTCGCCCTAGCAACTGCCACATGTTACGGGACCACTTGCTAATGTCCGGCCGGGCTAACTTTCCGAAGACGAATTCGCCGCCGACCTCGCAAGGTCGCGGTGAAAATGACCAGTCTTCGGTTTCGAATGCTCCCGGGATCAGGTGCCCCAATTCTGACTTATAACCGAAGCGTGCAAGTACAGGTTCCAGCACACCTCGCTGAAAGGGACTATCAAAAACATGAGCATGAAATGGACCTGACTGCGCGTACAATCGTGTTTCTTGCGGAAACAGCCAAGTCATGCTATTCAGCCAGATCAATTTGCAGCCTATCGTCCGTAGCTCCTCGGAATAGGACAAAAACTCGAGGCTGCAAATCCCTATTACCAAGCTGTTGGCTAGTCCGGTAATGGCGCTCAATGGGCGCGCATCCAGAGAGACCCATTCGCAACCGACGCTCGTCAGCTTCGACTCCCAGCTCGCATCAAGTTTGACGGAGCTAAGCAATATGGGATCTAGTCCGCGCTGGCACAACAGTCGGATCAAATCCCAACTCTTACGCGACGCGCCGCCCAATTCGCCCAATTCGGCAAAGATATAGACTGGCATACCGGTTCAGCTCATTCTGGGCACCCAGGAATGTCGCCCGCCGGCATTATGATATCCAGTTTTTCAATTAAGATGTAAGTGTCGTTCGTGAAAGTATTATGATATCGATGCCAAACCACCACTTCGACATGCAAAGTGGTAGTGGGCGCAGCGAATCTGTCCTCGGTCTGTTCAAGCCAGTCGGCTGTTCCTCCACCAGCGTCCTTAATCTTGGTTGCAAAGCCGATGGTGCCAGCGGAAATGGTCGGCGTCAGTGGCATGGGGTCGGGGGCCGCGCCCTCGTAAAAGGCCAGATACACTTCTGGATAATCGGGGAAGCCGGCTAACTTAAAAGACTTACCGGAAACCGTGACATGCACTTTGGCGGGGACCTGATTATCCTGGCAAACGTCGTTGGGCTTTAGTGGATTGAAGGACATAATTCTCATCGGCGGAAGAATTCCGCTGGTTTCACATGACTTGCCGGACGCTTGATTCATTTCACATCTCCTGTTGCAAGGACTCGAATTTCAACGTGGGAAAAACTACTTGTGCCGCCAAACGAATAGATGCCGAATTTTCCCTGGGCGGGAAATCGTTTCAAATGTTCTAACAATTGAATGTGCAGCGGCGTTTGATTAAGAAACAAGGACGTCACCTCGCCATCAATGACATCGATCTGAATGCTGGCTTGATCGAGTCCCGCAATTTCAATCGCCTTGGGAAGAGGAGCATAATCCATCATCTGCCGAGGATATTGCCGGCCGCGACGTTCAAACTCAATAATTCGTGGTTTAAGAGTGAATGCCTTGTCAACAGCCGTGATTCCGACGATTGACGTCCGGTCGACATCGGGCGAGTCCGCCGCATTGGCGTAGCCGAAAAACAGGCCCGTCTCGCCGTCCCAGTTGTCGCATTGAATTGTCGCCTTAAGCGAATAATTAGTGGCTTGCGTTTCTCCCAGTTGAAGCAAAGCAGGGTAGGCTGTCTTGACCCACATTTCCCCCGGTGTCCAGACCCGGCGATCTTCTGGCGCGAACAAGATTGGCAACGGCTCTCGCGCCAAGAGTTTGAACCAGGTTCCCTCGCCAAATGCTCGATCATTAGGCGGGAGCAGCGCTGTTTGTTTCGGCAGCGCAGGTCCTGCCAGGGCGCTCGCTTGTTGTTCCAAGTTTATCGGCGGCCGCCAGCGATCTCGCAAC
>JAYTUF010000601.1:0-20492 GCA_043744755.1 Anatilimnocola sp. | reverse complement strand
AACCGTGCGGCAGCACGAAATCGTGAACAAGCAAACGTCACACTGGCCTGCATTCACACGCCCTGCCAATGGAATATCCTCGGGTGGCCCCCTCGCTTAATCTCACTCCAATTTTCCCGGATCAAGCAATCGGGCGGCGTGATGGACAGCCACGATATACACCGTCGAATCCGCCGCAGAAAACCGATAGACGATTCGATAGTTGCCTTGCAGGAGTTGTCGGTAAATTTGGCTTTCGTCCTCAGGGAGCCAACTTCCTGAGAGCGGATGAATCTGAAGTTGCTCCACTCGCTTAACGATCTTCTGCGCAAATCTCTTGGCCGTGAGCGGAGCATCACGCGAGATGTACTTCAGCAGGTCCTCTAGGTCACCGATTGCGCTCGGCACCCAGATTAGCTGAGCCAGGGGGCCAGCCTCTGCTTCACTTGTTCATGCGGTAGGCCCTCGCCTCGGGAAAGCTCAACCTCCGCGGTTTCAATCTTGCGCAAGAGATAAAGCCGTTCGAGGAACTCATCGAGATCCAACTCGTCCGGCTGCTGGTCGAGGATCTCTTGAACGCGGGTCTTGTTCATCCTGTCCTCCTTTATCGGCTGCCCTTTTGTCGCAAACTGTTCAACTTACAAAATATAGTCTACCCCATCGTTGCCGCCCACCGCTTACTTCGTGCGCGGCTCTCTGGACGACTTCTGGCGCGCCTGTTCTTTGAGGCCGCAGGGCGAAAGAAAGTAGCCCGCCGCGTCAGCCAGGGAGCGCCGCGAGTTGACGCTGATCCACCAACCGTGCGGCAGCACAAAAGCTCGAGCGAGCGGTGAGGCCGTGTCGATGATGACCACCGTTTTCGAGAACTTTTAGGAGGCACTGCAAATGCCCGACGAGCAAGACATACCTGTCGTTTCCAAACGAGTACAGGAACTAATTGCGGGCGCCAAGGCTCGCAACATCCATTTGCGACTGACCGGTTATCGCTTCGACGACGGGTGGCTTTATCTCGTCGTCGAACCCACCCAGCAGGGAGAACGGGCGTCGGAACACGCGCACTTTATGACAGAGATCGAGCGCGCGTTGCTGAAAGAAGGTCACGACCAGGTGATGATCGTCCCAGCCGTGCCGGAGCATGCTGGCCTAACAGACGTGTTACCGCCTGCCGGGTGATGGCCACGCGGCTGCGTGACGTGCGCCGGATGAGGGAACACGAGCCGTCGTTGCGGGCGTCGCCTTTTGAATCGATCCCAAAGGGATCAAAGCGTTTAGCCCCAGGTTGAGCGCAGCGACACCTGGGGTTCGCGAGCGTTTTCCACGCCCCGATCCCGAAGGGATCGCAGCAACAAGGCGCTGCGATCCCTTCGGGATCGATGTCTGATTCTCCCCGTTTTCCCCGGGTATCGGCTAACGCCTCAACCCGGGGCTAATAGCTGCGAACCCTTCGGGTTCAAGAAAAGAGCCGCGCACGAAGTAAGCGGTTCACGCCGCACACCGCTTACTTCTTGCGCGGCTCTTGGGCCGCCCCGTCGCGCGTATGTCTTCAACCCGCAGGGCGAACTGGTAGCCCGCCGCGTCAGCCAGGGAGTGCCGCGAGTTGACGCTGATCCACCAACCGTGCGGCAGCACGAAAGCTCGAGCGAGCGAACCTCACGCTGGCCTGTATTCACACGCACTGCCAATGGAACATCCTCGCGCCGCCCCCCTTGCTTACGCGGCGGGCTACATTGCTCGCGGCAAGACCTTGAGACCCAACCAGGCAAGGCGACGGTATCGAGAAACACCGGCGTCATGGTTGGTGCTCGTCATGTCGCGCTGCCGTATCAGCATGTCCCGAACGATGACGACGCGAGAGGACTTCGTAAATGGCATCCGGGTTGGCAGGCGATTCCACCTCAATCTGGCGAGGCACCAACACGACCGTCGCGTGGTCGGGCAAGTCGACCGGTTCCAAGGGTCGAAAAACGCCGTTTTCGTAGATGGCTCGTATGGCGTTTATATCGCTGGCTTTCCTAGGGAGATGGTCAACTTACAACCATAGTCTACCGCGACGATGCCCGAAACCGCTTCATTCGTGCGCGGCTCTATGGATAAGTTCTGGCATGCCCGGCAGGAAAAGGCGCGTTTGAGATCAGTGCAGAGATAAAGACAACGGCATCGGCGGAAAGTTGATCAGGGCAGGCGGGCAAAACAAAGTCAGCCTGGCGAAAATCCGACCATTTAGGTGCGCGACAATTTTGTTTCTTTTGCTCCCTCGCCTGGGAGTACAGAGGAGAGGATTGGGGCGAGGTGCTGAATCTCGCATGGGTCAAACATCCCTAAAATCTAGGGCGGGCAAATTCGCCCAGCACGCTTGTGTTCACGGCCTGGAAATACCCAACCCAGGACCCACTCAATGTCCTCGATGGCATCCAGTGCTTTGGTGCGGACCCACGGGTGCTCATCATTGAGTCCTTTCAAGAGCACTGGTTCATCGAGCGTTCGATTGAGCCAACGATAGATTCTCGCCAAATGTCCGAAACCTTCGAGTGCGTTGCCTCTCACGTTCGGGTCGGGATGCGTCGACAAGCGACGGCAGACGTGTTCGCCCCAAATTCGACTCTGAGGATCCATTGAAACAGTTAAGGGGACAAAGATCATCTGCTCAAGATCGTCGCGCGCGATGGCATCTTCGATTTCTTTGACCGTAAAATTCGTGCTGAACGGTCCATGAAAATCGCAATACCTCAACTTACATTCATCGCCTTCGGTTTCCATTAGTTATCCCCGCTTCCGCCCCTCACCCCGACCCTCTCCCCGGAGTACCGAGGAGAGGGAGCAGGACGAGCTCACTCATACCTCAGCGCCTCAATCGGATCCAACATGCTCGCTCTTCTCGCCGGGTAATACCCAAAGAATACTCCCACTGCTGCGGCGAAGAAGAAGGCTAGGACGGCGGCGTTGAAGCTGATGACGATGGGCCAGCGGGTGCCGCTGGTGACGGCGTTGATGAGCATGGTGACGCCGACGGAGGCGGCGCAGCCGAGGGCGAAGCCGACGACGCCGCCCAAACACGCGAGCAAAATGGCTTCCATTAGGAACTGGGCCAGAATGTCTCGGCCGCGGGCACCGACGGCCATGCGGATGCCGATTTCCCGCGTGCGCTCGGTGACGCTGACGAGCATGATGTTCATGATGCCGACGCCGCCGACCACCAGGGAGATACCGGCGATCGACGAGATCATCATGGTCAGTGTGCCGATGATCACGCCCAGCAGGTTGGCGATTTCGACCGTGGTGCCGACGTCGAAATCAAACGGTTCGCCGGGGTTGATCTTGTGCCGCTCGGCCAGCAGTTGGTTGATCTCGCTTTCGGCTTCGGCCATGTCGGTCAGTGAGCGGGCGGAACACATGATGGCGTTGACGTTGTCGAATTCGCTCCCCTGCAGGCGGCGGCGCATCGACGTATACGGAAACAGCATCACGTCGTCCTGGTCCTCGCCCACCATGTTGGCCCCCTTGGTTTGCAGCACGCCGACCACTTCAAACGGCACGCCCTTGACGCGAATCTTTTCGCCGATGGGATCGGAAGTTTGAAACAGTTTGCTGACGACCGTGTGGCCGATGACGCAGACCTGGGCGGCGGAACCGATATCGCCGTCGGTGAAGAACCCGCCCCGCCGTAGCGGCCAATTGCGGACGGTGAGAAATTGTTCCCCCACGCCGACGAGTTCCCGCGGCTGATAGTTGGCGTTGCCATAGACGACCTGGGCCTGCGTGATGACGATGGGCGAGCTGGCGACAATGGTGTTGCAATGCTCGACGATGGCGTCGGAGTCGGCGGCCGTCAGCGAGGAGACGGCATGATGCACGCCGCCCCCTTGCTTACGATTGCCGGGGAAGACAATGACGACGTTCGTGCCCAGACCCTGCAATTGACTTTGCACTAATTGCGTGGCGCTCTGCCCCAGTGAGACCATTGCGGTGACGGCGGCAATGCCGATCACCACGCCGAGCACGGTCAGGCCGGCGCGCAGTTTGTTCTTGGCGAGGGCTCGCACGGCGATGCGGAGGGTAATGAAGAAGCCGGTGAGCATTTAGCCTCCCCACGACTTCGGCGGCTCGATGCCCGTGACGAGGGCATCGCCGACTTTCAGATTGCCGGAGACGAGTTCGGTATAGCGGCTTTCGGAAAGACCGACGACGACTTCGACCGCGCGGAGCTTGAGACCGTCGGACACCCAGACGTGCCGCACCTTGCGAGACTTGCGAATCTCCGCCCGTTCCTCGGCGGAGAGACCTGTCTCCTGCACATCGCCGGGGTCGATGTTGGCTTCTTTAATGTCCCCTTCGAGGAGCGGATGATCTTCCGTGCGAACGTGTTGCTTGGCGGGAAAGAAGCGGAGGGCCGAGTTGGGAATTTTCAAAACATCGTTGCGGCGGGCGACTTCAAACGAGAGATTCGCGGTCATGCCGGGGAGTAATTTCAACTGCTCGTTCGGAGCGCCGACGAGCACGGGATAGGTGACAACGTTTTGCGTCGTCGTGGCGCTCAGGCGAATCTCTTCGACGGTGCCGGTGAACAGGTCGGTATAGGCATCAACGGTGAATGTCACCGGCATTTTCTTTTCTTGAGCCGTCTTGATCAGGCCGATGTCGGCTTCATCGACGGCGGCATGGACGAACATTTTCTTGCGCATGTCGGGCGCAACGACGAACAGTTCGGGCGTTTGAAACTGGGCGGCGAGCGTTTGACCGGGGTCGATCTTGCGATTGATGACAATGCCGTCGCAGGGGGCTGTGATCTTGGTGTAGCCGAGATTCAATTCGGAAGTGTCAAGCTGAGCCTGAGCCTGCTTGACAGCCGTTTCCGCCACTTTCACCTGCGCCGCCAAGGCGAGCTGCGCGAAATGCACCCGGTCGATCTCCGCCTGGGCGATGAAGGCCTGATTGTCGGCGCGGAGCGTGGTCGCGCGAGTTTCGTCACGAACCGCTTGTTGCCACTGCGCGTTCGCGCGTTCCACTTCCGCCCGCCGATTCGCGAGCGCCGCTTTGTCGCGGGAGACGCCGGCGATGTAAATGCGGGGATCGATCTCGGCCATCAGTTGGTCTTTTTTCACTTCCTGATTGAACTCGACATGCAGCTTCTCGATGGGGCCGGAGACAAATGCGCCAACCGTAATCTGCAGCACGGGCTTGATGGTGCCCGTCGCGTTCACGACGGCGGCGACATTGCCTTGCGTGACGGCAGCGGTCTTCCACTTGGGGACGCTGCGGAGTTGCAGATAGTGGCCGACCGGCTGCCAGGCGACGGCCGCCACGCCCAGCACTAGAATGATGACCACAATCGTGGCGAATGTTCGCATGGGTTGTTGGCTTTTAGGGACGAGAAGTTTTTAGGAATGCGTCGAGACTACCTCCCGAATTGGCCACCACCGAGCTTGTCTCGGTGGAGCCATGATTTTGCACTAGCTACGATCACCGACACTCCTCGTCCCCGCCGGCCTTGTGCCCGTGGAACGCATGATTGCGGCGCGAATCATTGCTCCACCGACGCAAGGTCGGCGGGGGCAGGCTTTGCGGTTCCTCGTTACTAGTGCAGAATCACTTCACCACCGAGACAAGCTCGGTGGGGTCTATACTGGGATATAATTCTGAACTCGATCCTTACGAGCCTTGATTGTAGCAAACGATTCTTCACCCACGGGAACTAAACGCTTGGCCCTGATTGAACTGCGCGATATTTGCAAAACCTATGACCTGGGCGAGGTGCAGGTGAAGGCGCTGCAGAGTGCCAATCTCACGATTGAGAAAGGGGAATATCTCGCGCTGATGGGGCCCTCGGGCAGCGGCAAATCGACGCTGATGAACACGCTCGGTTGTCTCGACCGGCCCACGAGCGGCAGCTATCGGCTGGCAGGGGAAGAGATCGCGCCAATGTCGCGCGACGAGCGGGCGGTGATTCGCAATCGGCGGATTGGCTTTGTGTTTCAGAACTTCAACCTGCTCGCGCGGACGACGGCTGTCGAGAATGTGGAGCTGCCGTTGCTCTATTGCCGCGGGGTATCCGCTAGCGAACGGCGGCGGCGGGCGATTGAAAAGCTGACGTTGGTCGGTCTGGCCGATCGGCTCGATCATCAGCCCAGTCAACTTTCCGGCGGGCAGCAGCAGCGGGTGGCGATTGCCCGCGCGCTGGTCAATGAACCGGCGATTTTGCTGGGTGACGAACCGACGGGAAACCTCGATAGCCGGACGAGCCGCGAGGTGATTGCTTTGTTCAAAGACTTGAATGAGCAGCAGGGAATCACCGTAATTCTGGTGACTCATGATCAGAGTGTCGCTCGCCACGCCCGGCGGATTGTCGTCCTGCGCGATGGGCGGATTGTCTGCGACTCGGTCGATTTTGACCAGGCGTTACAAGCTCTCCATTCGGAAGGGGAAGTTGAACCGCTTAGTGAGGCTCCACCGGCCGAATCAGATTGAGCGCATTATTCGTCATAGTCGGCCGAAGTCCAACAGAATGCACTTCGTGTCTTTTCATTACAATCCGCTGCGCTGCCGGTGCTGTGCCGGCTTGCTAGCAATGCTGCTCCTGGCGAGCGTGCATTGGCAATGCGCTGCTCAAGGTCCTTATCGCTCTTATCATTTTGAACAGCGGACGACGGTGGTGCGGCAGCCGGGCGAGTTTCGACCGGCGTCGTTGCCCCCATCCGCTCAGCCGCCGACGGTCTCCAGCGCAGGGCTTGATCGCTTGAAGCAGCAGCGGATGTCGCTGGACGAAGCGATTCGTATCGCGCTCGAGAACGATCGCGTGGTGCGAGTCTTGGCCGGCACGACGGCGGTGAACAGCGGGCGGACGATTTATGATGTGGCCATCGCCAACACGTTCATCGATCAACAGACGGCCCGCTTCAATCCGTTTGTCACGGTCAACAACAATTGGGACCGGCTCGAACTGCCGACGGCGTTTCCCGATCCGGGCGATCCGACCAACACGCTGATCGGCGGCCCGCGCATCGACCAGCATCGGCTAGATGTGGCGGTCTCGAAGATCAATCCCTTGGGCGGGCAATTTGATGTGGGCCTGAACACTCGCGAGCAGCGTTTTCAGCCGGGCGTGTTTCCGCTCAATCCACAGAACACGGCCTCGGCGAGTTTGGCCTATACACAGCCGCTGCTGCAAGGTTTCGGCCGGCCGGCGAATCTAGCGCCGGTGGTGCTGGCGCGGATTGATACGGAGCGTTCGTACTTTCAATTGAAAGACGCCGTGCAAACCCAGGTGCGGGGCGTGATCGAAGCCTATTGGAGTTTGATCGCCGCGCGGATTGATGTCTGGGCGACCGAGCAGCAGGTTGCTCAAGCGCAGTTCGCGCACGAGTATGCACGGCAGCGGTTCAAAGCGGGCCTGCGCAATGGTTCTGATCAAGCGCAGGCGCGAACGTCGCTGGCGAACTTTCAGGCGAACTTGATTGCCGCCCGCAACACCGTGCTGCAGCGTGAAGCGGCGCTGCGGAATATCCTGGGCTTGCCGCCGTGGGATGAAGCACAGTTGGTGCCCTCCACGGAGCCGGCCATCGAACGGTTCGAGCCGGATTGGTTACAGATTGTCGATTTGGCTGCGCAGCAACGACCCGACTTGATCGAACTGAAGTTGATTCTGGAAGCCGACGAGCAGCAGTTGATCATCGCCAACAATGTCGCCCGGCCCAGGCTCGATGCGGTGGCGCTTTATCGTTGGAATGGCTTGGAAGGCGAAACGCCGGCGGGCATGCGCGTCTCTTCAGGGCCGGGACAGTTCACGGATTACACGCTGGGCGTAAACTTCTCGATGCCGCTGGGATTGCGGCGCGAGCGGGCGCAGTTGCGGCAGCGGGAGTTGATCCTGGCCCGCGATCAGGCAAATCTGCAGCAAGGCCTGCACGCGGCTTCGCATGAATTGGCAACGACGCTCCGCAGTTTGGAACGGGCTTATGAACAATACCTGGCCTATCGCGAAGCCCGCGCTGCGGCCGCTGAGAATTTGAAGATTCAAGAAGGCATCTTCCGCGGCGAGTTCGACGCGGCGTTCAGCTATTTGAATGTGCTCCTCGCCATCACGGATTGGGGCAATGCCGTTCGCAACGAAGCGACCGCACTAACGCAGTACAACACGCTGCTCGCCGAGTTGGAACGCCAAACGGGCACGATTCTCGAAAGCCACGGCGTGTGGTTCTATGAAGAGCGGTATGGTTCGATCGGACCGCTGGGGCGACTCGCGCATCCGGTGCAATACCCGGCTCGCAACGGCCCGCTGCCGAATGCCGAACGCTATCCCAGCGGCGAGCGGGCGGCGGAGGATTTCTTCGATCTCACGCCGCCCGTGCGTCTGCCGGAAATTCGCCGCGAGGAACTGCCGCCGCCTTTGCCCAAACGCTAATTGGCTCACGGCCGCTTCATTTCGAGTTTGCTGCCGAATTCACCACGGGTGGACTGCTGATGCGAATCAAGCCCCGTCCGGTGCGAACGATCCAAGCACCATTCACCGCGGCAACGCCGTAGACGACATCGGTTGTGGAGATTGAACTTTCTCCCAATGACTCTGCAACGTCTCCCGCTCGATAGACCGCTACGGAACCTTCTTTGCAAAAGAAAAACACCCGTCCATCGTTGGCCACGGGCGATGTCCAGCAAGCGCCGGGAAGTCGCTCGCTCCACTTCAATTCACCACTTTGCACATCCACGCATTGAGCAACGCCAACTCGATTGACGAAATACGCGCGTCCCTCCAGTACCAAGGGCGAAGAATAGCCCGCGCTCACTTTGTTTGACCGCCAGACGATGTTACTTGCGGAGACATTTCCTGATCCTCCCAGTCGCAACGCCAAACTGCCTGCCCAAGTGGGATTGGACGCGGGGCGAGCCGCACCCTCTCCTGCCGCGCTCGGGGGACGATCGCCGGACTCGCCGCCACCGCGGCGACCGCCGCCGCCGGATTCCGTCGAAGCGCCAATCACGACCAGGTCGCCGGCCACCGTCGGCGAGGCAGTGCTATTCCCCTGCACTTCATCGACGATCCACAGTTGGGATCCGTCACTCGCGTTCAATGCCCGCACGCTTCCCGCGGTGGAGATGATGATCTGTTGTTTTTCATCCCGCGTGACAACGGTTGGCGTCCCCCAGCCGGTTTGCGAGGGGTGATCGACCTTCCAGCGGTTCTTGCCCGTTGTCGTATCCAGTGAAAGTATGTAGGAATCGCCTGAATGGGAAACCTGAACGATGAGTTGACCGCGGGCGAGTACAGGTGAACTGGAGAATCCGTGCGGTCCCTTGATCTCGCCGTAGTCCTTGACGAACGAGCGTTGCCAGAGCAACTCCCCGGCATGCGACAAAGCGAAGATGTCGCCACTTTCAAACACAAAGTAAACCCGCTCACCATCGGCCACCGGCGTCGGCGCTCCGCGGCTGACGGCGTCGCTGTCTTTCACATGCTGCGTGCCGGCGAACTCCTGGTGCCAGAGTGTTTTGCCATCGCTGAGCGAAACGGCGAGCGCGTGGAGTTGTTCCTTCTCCGCACCGGCAACGGCGCTAACGAAGATGCGGTCTTTCCAAATCACCGGGCTGGATTGCCCGTAGCCAGGCAGGCGAATTGTCCAGCTACCGTTCCCGCGCCCGCGGAGTTCCCAGGCAGCCGGCAGGTCCTTGGCTGTCGTCTGACTGTTGCCCGTGCCGCGAAAGCCTGGCCAGGTCTCGGCCCCCCAAGATTCAGCGCTGGCTTCACCAAGTGTAATCAGCGAGACGAGTGAAAGTAGCAAACACACTCTTTGAATCATGACCGTTCCTACCCAGTAATTTTAGGGAATGAGAAGTTCCAGCGTCGCATCGCCGCCGGCCCAGGTTTTTCGCAAGGGCGTGCGCCTGGGATCGCTGATCTCGCGCGGCAGAGGGATCAGCTCGGGGCCAACGGATTCCAAAGTGACCACATAGTCGCCGGGAGG
The DNA here is from genome assembly GCA_043744755.1 of Anatilimnocola sp. GTDB lineage: Bacteria > Planctomycetota > Planctomycetia > Pirellulales > Pirellulaceae > Anatilimnocola. The sequence continues at coordinate 10,560 of JAYTUF010000601.1, read as the reverse complement.
CAAATGCAATGGGCCGGCCGCTTGGGGCAGGTACAACTCGAATGCACCTGCTTCCTTGGATATGCCGAAGCCCATCAGTTGATAGTCGCCGGTTCGATGCACGTTGATTTGCACATCGCGCACCCCGCCGGTGGAATTGCGCAAAACCCCAGGCGTTCCGCCGAGTACGCCCTGTTCCCCAGAACAACCGCCAGCCAGCAGCGCGGCTCCGGCGATCGTTAGCATCGTGAATGGCAAACGCCCGAGCATGGCCAACTCTCAATTGAACTTCATCGAGTAACAGGGAGACGAAACGGTTGCAGCACTCGGTTAGTGCCCGGACGGGCCGCCGATGGCTTCTATTTTGGAAGGCGAGCCGCCGACCTTGAACTCCGTGACTAACTCCTGCCGACGAACACGCACCAGACCCAGCGTGCCATCGCCCGGATTCGTGAAAATGGCATGCCGCAGGTCGGGCACGAAGGCGGCATCGTGATGGCCGCCGTGACCTTCCACCTTGCTCCGGCCAACCTTGAGCACCTTGGCAACCCGGGCGTCACCGTAGCCGCCGTCGGCATTGGGATCGAGTTCAATCAATGACACATGGTGATCGCTGGAACTGTCGGCGTTGTGATCGTGAAAAATCAGCGCCATCGGCCAATTGCCGGTGGTCATGCCAATGATCGGACCCACTGGACGGGCGCCCTCTTCCAGATTGAGCGGCAGACTCTGCGGCGAAGGAGTACTGCTGGTCGCATCGAGCCAATGCAAATTCGCGTTCGGCCCTGCCCCAGTTAGGAACAGTACATGTTTGCCAAAATTGGCGAACGCCCCCGTGCGGATTGGCTTTTCACTCTCCGCGACCTTTCCCAACGAGAGATGCTGAACCTTAATCGTCGCGGCGCTCTGCGTGGCTGTCGGGTCGCCCTGGACCCAGCAGATGCCATCGCTCGGAGCAAAGAAGACCTTGCCACCGTTGGTCGTGGCACCGTGAATGCCGCCGTGCGGCAACATAAACGAGTAAGCGATTTGACGCTTGGCAAACGGGGTCACATCCACCCGACCTTGATTGTCGCCGGCACGATCAATCCAAGTCGAATAACCCACGGACTTCCCTAACGCGGCCAAGGTGATGTGGCCACCTCCACCCGGAATGAACTCCACTTTGGAGACGATGGCGGCGGCATTGTCTTTGGGGCGAATGGCTGCTGGATTGATTCGCGTGTAGCCGGAGAGCTTGTCGTTCGCGAGGTAAAACATCTCGTCGTAGACATACATATGCGCCGGGTTGCCCTGCTTATCATCCAAGCAGGTCGCGCGAATGCGTGGTTGCTGGTGATAAGTCGAATGCGAATGGCCGCCGTGATCTTCCGAATGAACCCCCGAGTCAACCAACACCCAGCCGCTCAGTTTCTTACCGTCTTCCGAATCGCGGACGCCCACCAGAATCATTCCTCGCGCGGCGCCCATTTGCACGAGCGTTTGCGCTGTCGCGTCCAACTTAGGAAAGCCGCTGACGGTCTGGACCGTGCCCAGCGTGGGAGGCGTTCCGGCGTAGAGGTCGGCCCAGCGGAGCGTTAATGTGTCATCGTCTTGAAAGAAGACTCGCGTCAGGACGACGCGTTCGGTCGGTTGCTGTCCCAAGGCCGGTGCTGAATTGCACCAACTCGAAACGAATGCGACAAGGATGGCCGATATATTCCCGGCGAATGACTTCATGACGAACTCCTTAATGCGAAATAAAACTTGTTTCATCGAATAGATAAAGGTCAACCACGCCACGCTACGGCGTGGGCGCGACCTCGCCGCCGTTGACGGAGAATAATGCGTGTTGGACGGTCCGGTTGGTAGCCTCGGCAATCATTCGCACGCTGCCATCGGCCAGGGCGATGTTCGCGCCGCCGGGATGAAAACTGCGCGGGCCGAAATAGCCGGTGCCGTGCATCGTCATATCCGGCACGCGACTGTTGGGCGAGTTGTAGCCATTGATTAGCACATTGGTTGCGAGCCCCCGCAGCCACGAAAGCCCACGCCCATTGCCGGATTGACCGCCTCGCCAACTGGTTCCCGCCGCGACAACAGGATTTAAGTCCGGATCGGCAATAATTCCGCCAGGCCAACCGCCGCCACTGCCGGTGTAGCCTGGGCCTGTTCCCGGCGAGGTGCCACTGGGACCGAGCGTCTTCCGATAGGGAAAAGGCGGAGCCGTTCCCGCTGGCAGCACCACGTCAATCCCGTCGCCGCGGATTGCTTCGCCGGCAAAGACCGAGTTGGAAGTTCCGTCAGTGATGTCGGCAAAACGAACGGCCGAGTTCGTGAACACGACGCCATCCGTGGGCACGCGATCGTCATAGTTGGTGCCGGTGCCGCTGCCAGTGCTAATCATGTAGTTGTTCCCGGCAAACCGATAAGCCTGCGGAGGAGTGCCCAGAGTTGCTGAATAGAATCGGGGCGCCGGATCGCTCGGACAGAGCAAATTCGGAATAACCTTCTCAAACACCGATACATACTGTGGGTTGGGAACCTGGCTGCCGCCGGGGCCGGTGTAAGTCGATAGGTTGAAGTCCAGAAACTCGTACAGACTGGTCTGCTCAATGAACGGGAGCAGCCGGGCATGTGGTGAGTAGCCAGATGACCCTGAATTCATCGGGAGCGCACGATAGGTACTCTCGTAGTTGTGCGCAGCTAGCGCCAACTGCTTGAGTTGATTTTGACACTGCGTGCGCCGGGCGGCTTCGCGTGCCGACTGAACGGCCGGCAGCAACAGGGCCACGAGAACCCCGATGATGGCAATCACCACCAGCAATTCAACCAATGTGAAACCGCGAACATCTTTCCGCATCTCAGCCCCCTTTGGTATGCAAATGCATTTCATATGCAACAACAGTCGCCGGTTGCATAAGATAGCTATTTGCAATTCATTTGCAATAGCCTGCCGGAGAAAATTCTCGCGGTGCGGACGAGTGTCGATCTCAACAGCAACGCAACGCACGAAGTAAGCGCCGCCGGACGCGACAATCGCTCGCTTCGTGCGCTGCACGCCTTGGGCGACGAAGAAATCGGGGTTTACGCTTCCGCGCGGTTGCGAAGACGGACGAGCTGCGTGCGGGCGGTGGCGCGGATGTTTTCGGGGATGCCCGGCAGGGCCACGAGTTCCTTCAGGTCGGCAATGGCCTGGTCGTCGTCCTTGAGAGAAGAATGAGCCAGCGCACGGTTAAAGAGGGCGCTGGCCTTCATGCTCACGCTCACCGTGGTCGAGCGGAGCAGGTCGTTGTAGATGGCGATGGCTTCATTCGGATTCTTCGACTTGGCGAGGTCAACGGCTTTTTGCAGTTGATTCTCTTCCCGGCCACTGCGGCTGAACCAATTCGTCAGGCGATCGAAGAAGCCCATCGGTTCACCCTCGTCCAACGCAGAATTATTCCGGCGCGCGTACTTCGTACCGAATCATCTTGCCGAGCCGCTGCGGCAGTTCTTTCACCAGGCAAGTCAGCTTGCACTCGGCGATTGTCTCGGTGTGCGGAATCCAAGCGCCCGCTTTATAGATGAACGTGTTCTTGTTCTCGTCTTCCGCCACGATGAACGGTTTGCTGTAGACGGTGGGCGCGACGCGCTCTGTGACGATGGGCGTGACCAGCAGGCTGCGCCGCGATTCGACGGGGGAACGTGCCAATTGGCGCTTATTCTGATGTTGCGGGCGACGCTTTTGAGCCATGCGGCGGTACTTTCAAATGAGTTGACTGCAAACAAGGAAGTAGGACGGAGCAAGGCTCCGTCCTACAGGTGATTATATCAATTTGCGAGGACTAGTTGTGAAGGCCAAATGTGATGCCCAGTTGTGATGGAACGGGGTGCTGCACCTTAGATGCGGCGACCACGTCCACCACCTCCGCCACCACCATAACCGCCACCGCCTCCTCCGCCGCCGCCACCGTAACCGCCGCCGCCACCACCACTGCGACCGCCGCCGCCACCACCGCCGCCGAAGCTGCGTTCTTCGCGGGGGCGAGCTTCATTGACGGTCAAAGCCCGGCCATCGACTTCTTTGAGGTTGAGAGCCTGAATGGCGGCGTTGGCTTCACCACCATCGGCCATTTCGACAAAACCAAAACCCTTGCTGCGGCCGGTATCGCGATCTTGCACGACCTGCGCACTCTTTACCTGGCCATGCTCGGCGAAGAGCTCCTCCAGGGTTTCGTTGGTCATGTTGTAACTGAGATTCCCGACGTACAAACGCATTCCCACAGTAAATTCCTGACACACAAAAGCGGCCCCAGGGAGCTTTCCGGGCCGAGAGAAAGAGACCAGCGTGGTGGTCCGCCAAGTGGCGAGGCGATTTCAAGGCGAACCAAGCGACAGAAACGCCCGCAGCGATGAGGTCGACAGACCGACTACTGGCTTTATAACAGATGTCAACCGAACTCACCAGGGCGAAAACTGGCTCATCCAGACGGAATATCAGGAAGTTGAATCGCGTTTAGGCACTTTCCGCCCAGTAATCATCACTCGCGCGCACTTAATGATTGCAATTTCGCGTATGGCAAATGATAATGCGGGTGAACATTCCAGGGATTCCACGTGCTCATCTCTTTCAGTCGCACGCGAACTTCCGCAACCTCTTGGCTTGGACACTAGGAAGCGCCCTCTCGACCTCACTCGGTCCGCGGTTGCTCAGTCTTGGCTGGTATCCCGCGCAGCAATCGCTTGCGCGATCTGTTCCTAGTGCTAGTTACTAATGACCAGTGACCAGTGACTAGTGACTTTTTTTGGTATTCAAGGAGTCGTTGTGTGAGTGAAAAGAAGCCCACCCCCGTCTTTTGTCATGCCGTCCGCAACTTGTGCCCGGTTTGCGGTAAAGTTTCCTATTCGCGCTCGGGCGAGCATCCACAATGCTCAGTCAACCGCGCTGACATCGCTTACAAGGCGAAGAGTAAGCAACGGGCTCGAGTGTAAGGCGAACGGATTCCCTGTCAAAAGTTCGGCACCGTTTCGCCACCATCAATCGTGGCCAGGGCGCGCCACACCGTCGCCAGATCCACGTGATTGCTGATGAACCGCACGCTGCCGTCGGCCATGCCTGTGTTCACTCCGCCGGGATGCCGGCTGCGAGCGGCGACCGTGTTGTTCGGTCCGCTGTCGCCGTTGATGCAGGGCAAATTGTATTGCGGCTTGTTGTCGCACCAACCCACATAGATGCGATCGGGGCTGGCGCTGTTGGGCGAAAGCTGCGTATAGATTTGTCCATAGCCGGGCTGATCGCCCCAGGGCATGCCGCGCTGGTCAAGGCTCCCGCCGAGTGACCGCAGGTATTCGCCAAGGAGCATCGTATTCGCGGTGCCATCGCGAATCTCGGCCATCTTGGCGCCATAGTTCACACCGAGCGCTGCTCGCTGGTCGGGCAAATTCGCGCTGGCGCCTTGCAACTCCAGGCCGCCGAACACCGCGTGATAATTGCCGAGCGAGAAGACGCCCCAGCCTTGCGAATTAAGGAACTTGCCGTTGCCGTCGCTGGGACAGAGCCAGGCCTTGATGACGACTCGCGTCGGGCCATTCGGGTTGAACGCTTCAGGCGACCACCAGGGATACCACTGCTGCGTTTCGACCGTGGGGGGAAACATATCGTACAGACTCTTCTGCTCGATGTACGGAAACAACGAGTAGTTCCAGCCGGTCCGCGGCGTGTCGTAATACGTGCCGTTGTTCCAGACGCAGCCCTGAGGAAACTTCAGATACGAATCATGCCGGTTGTGCAGCCCCAGCGTCAGTTGCTTGAGATGATTCACGCACTGCGTCCGCCGCGCAGCCTCCCGCGCAGCCTGCACCGCGGGCAAGAGTAGCGCCACGAGCACGCCGATGATGGCGATGACAACGAGCAGCTCGACCAGCGTGAAACCACGTTTAACAGCAGGCAATTGAGTCATTTCATTTCCTCGTATCTCTGGTCCCCTCTCCTCGGTACGCCGGAGAGAGGGGGTAACGCCTCCCATCACTTCAACGGAATCTCGAACACAAACTCGTTCTTCCCCTTCTGAACATCCCGCACGAGCGTGCTGTTGGTGTTGTATTCCACCGGAAAAATATTCGCGATCTCTTCCGTCATCGTTCCCGGCGGCGCGGTCGGATCCTGAATCCGCCGGCCCGACTTTTGAAACGCCCGCAGCTCCACGCGATTCTCGCCGACCACCGGCCCGACATTGCGAGGGATGTGGTATTTGCCCTCGCGAATCGCCGCGCCCGCTTCCGGCCCCTTCACGCCCGCGACCGGAAAGAAATTGATCGATCCTTCCGCGACCGGTTCGCCATTCAGAGTCACCGTCCCTGTTACCTCCGCCCGCGTTGGCCCGGAGGGGCCGCAGCCGCTAGCGAGCGAAACGACGGCGATCATCAAGGACAAATGAATGCGAACCATGGACTGGTAACACCGGGAGATAGACACGCACAACAAAACACCGAACACCAATATGGCCCTGCGCTGCGGCGAACTCAATCGTTTTTTTCTTACCGCATTTTTTCCGCCGCGAAACTGGCGGGGCTAGTTGCCAGTTGCATTTCGGTTCCGTCGGCGGCGGGGCCAGGGATGGCGAGACATTTTCAGGACCTTGTTTGCAGGGCGAGCGTGATGGAAGATAATTGTTCCAGAGACGATTCGATTCTTTTTGCAATGCGTGTCCCGATGCGATTTGTTCGTTGCCTCGCTATCTCACTAACTTTCTCCGCAGCCACTGTCTGGGCCCAGGACGCTAAGCCCGCGCCGCTCGACGTGCCTAACTCGATGGCCAAGACGGAAGCGGAGATGAAGCCATACACCGAGCTCGTCGAGCATTCCGACGGCACGATTGCGATGCTGCCGATTAAGGGCGGGACGTTTGTGATGGGGAGCCCCGCGGCTGAAAAGGGGCGGAAGGCTGATGAGGGGCCGCAGCATGAAGTGCGGGTTGATCCGTTTTGGATGGCGAAATGCGAAGTGACTTGGGACGCGTATGAAGTTTGGATGGCGGATCTTGATCTGTTTAAACGCGAGGTGCTGGGCGTGGCGCCGAATGCTCGCGATAAGGCGGCGGACAAGTATCAGCTCACGCAGCCGACGAAGCCGTATACCGATATGAGCTTTGGCATGGGGAAGCGGGATTACCCGGCGATCTGCATGACGCAGCATTCGGCTCGCATCTTTTGCAAATGGCTGACCGCCAAGACGGGCCGGTATTATCGGCTGCCCACCGAGGCCGAATGGGAATATGCCTGCCGGGCGGGAACGACGACGGCCTATTCGTTTGGCGATGATCCCGAGCAACTGGGCGACTATGGCTGGTTCGTGGACAACAGCGAGGAGAAGTATAAGAAGGTCGGCCTGAAGAAGCCGAACGCGTGGGGCTTGCACGACATGCACGGCAACGTGGCCGAGTGGGTGCTCGACCAGCACACGACCGATTTCTATGGCAAGCTGGCCGGCAAGACGGCGGCGAATCCGCTGGCGGTCCCGCTGACCGAATACAACCGCGTGGTCCGCGGCGGTTCGTGGGACAGTGATGCGACGGCCGCGCGATCGGCGGCTCGCACTGCTTCACATCTCGACTGGAAGTCGCAAGACCCGCAACTGCCACAGAGCATCTGGTATCTGACCGATGCCGTAGGCGTCGGCTTCCGCGTCGTGCGGCCGCTCGTCGAACCCACCGCGGCGGAGGAAGCCGCGAAGTGGGATAAATCGGAGCCACCGCAGATTGATAAGATTAAGAAGTCGGAGTAGGAAGTTTTGAGTTCTGAGTTCTGAGTTTTGAGACAGGAAGAGTTACTGACTCCCGACCTCCTGACTCCTATTCCCTGACTCCCGCTTCCTACCGCAGCCGCTCAAACTTCATCGCGCCGATATTCGCCACTTCAGTCTTGAGCGGCATCGAGAACTGGTCGCTCCCCTCGAAGATGATGACGACGTCTTTTTGATTGCCATCGCTTTCGATCGACTTGATCGTGAGCACGTCACCTTCTTGGCCGATGAATTGCCATTTGCCTTGGCTTTGATAGGGCTGTTTGTTGTTGATGCCAGAAAGGACCATGGCCCCTTCCTTGGTGAACTCGATCCCCATTTCCATCTTTTCGAGATCGGCGATGTTGGCGGCCGTGAGCGAGTTGCCGATCGACTCGCGATCCAGAATCACCTTGCCATGCCACTTGCCCGGCAACCGCTGGGACGGCGGCGGACTGCTTTTATTGCAGCCGACAGCAGCCAGTGAAATGGCGGTGATGAAGAGACAAGCGAACGTCGTTTTTGCAAACTGGAACATGGTGATCCTCCTTGATCGACCAGGGTGACTAATCACAATTTCAGCCTAGCTGGCTGTACTTTCTTTCTTCCTCACAAACGGGAATGCCGGTTTGATCCGCTTTCTTCCCGGCACGTCGACCGGCACCTGGATCTCGGCATGTTCATTATCGACCAGCGTGAACCGCAATTCGTCTTCCTCGGTCTCGCCCGCTCTCTTAATCATAAGCAGCAGGGTCTTCCCCTCGGATTTGACGAACCGCCACGAACCTTTCCAGTCTTGCTTCGCGGGCCCGATGCTAGCCTTGACCGCGAAACTTCCATCGCCGGCAAACGTGATCTCAAACTGCGGCTTGCCAAGCAGCAACATGGCGCCGATCAGCGGATTGGCTTCGACGAACTCACTGGGCATGGGCTTGTTAGGATCAATATCCCAAGTCCCGACGACCTGCGTCGCCGGGCTGCAGCCACCGGCCAGCAAAGCCAGACCGCTCAGGCAGGCAGCGAGGACGATGCGTCGAGAAACCAGAATCTTGTGCATGAACATGCTCAGCCGAAATAACGAAAACGCACGGCAGCCTCTAACGAGCGCCGCTCGCCGAACTGTAGCAAGGGAGGGAGGGAACGGCAACGGCAGGTTGTGGGGCGTGCTAGCGTCTTCACAAGCAGTCGGGCTGAGGAATCAGTCAAGGAGTTACACACAAGCCTGTTGCTTTTGGAGCAGCCGACGCACCTCGTCGAGTGAAAGTGGCGGCTCCCGCCGATGTAGTACCGCATGGCAGTTTGGACAAACGGGCCTCAAATCCCTTATGGGATTGATCTTGTAGTCGCTTCCGAGACTTGAGAGCGGCTTGAGGTGATGGACATGAGTGAATCCGTCCATCATTTCCCCAAACTTCACAACAAAATCGAAGGAGCAAAGGAAACACTTGGTGCCATATTCCCTGATGCAAGCTTCACGAGCCCGAGGATCGCGCTCATAACGATTGACCAAAATTCTCTGCACGCTACCTTCGTTGAAAGCGGACTCATCAGGAACTTCTTCCGGTATCTTCACCTTGCTATTGAACTCTTTTTGCACTAGCCCGTTAACGAGCATTTTCTTGGAAACCGTGACGAGCTGATCCGACGTCGGCAATTCATCGGTGACTGCGATAATGTGGTCCAACAATGCCGCAGATTGCGGCGTCAGTTGGCGGATCCCTCGTGTCGCTTGGTTGTCTAATTTCGTGTTGGATATGAAAAACGGTTTAAGGGGACCAGTTTTCGACGTAAACCGAAGCTGTTTCGACAGTGCTGGGGAAAGGCGACGATGAAGATTTAACAACGTGCCGGCTCTTTCAGGATCGACGATCCACTCCTTGGAATCAAAGAGTTGCTTGTTGTTCCAAAGGCGAACTGCGGCAGTCCGCGACACGATCTTTTTCACCGTCATGCGTCCACCGAGATAAAGCTGGCCAGCACCGAGGGAGACGATGTACACGATGTCTCCGGCTGCTACACCTCTCTTGCGAAAATTGTTGCTTCCGGCAGTACAAACGGGCGTTCCTTCAGGGTTAATGTCGGATCGCCAATAGCGAAATTGCCAATGGCATGTCCAAAATCGCTGCGAGTTCGCTACTGTTGTGTCTTTGCCATCGAAGGCCCTAAACATGGCATGTTCGTTAATGATGAGCTTATCCCGCAGGCAATGATGACATGCCTGAACCCGCACATTGTTCTGCGCGGCCCACTCGACCAACTCTTCAATAGTGCCGCATATCTTTTTCTTGACTGTAAGCGAGTGAAACCTACTGTCAAGCAAGTAATACGGCGGACCCGCGCCAAAATGACTGCATCGAGACCCGTGGAGGTTGGCGCGCGTTCGGGTCTCAAGGGTTAAGAGTGTGCCGCTTTGATGAGTAGCGCGCCACTCTTGAAAACTGTCGTGATCCGTTATTTCATCATGATCCTGAAAATGTTGAAGCATGCGACACTTCGGCTACCCGGTAGACTCGGAACTTTCAATTGATGTGTGTACAGCGGCGTCTCAATCGTAAACACGCCCTCACGGCAGTTCCTTGATCCTGATATTCTTAAACTCAATCGGCGACCCTTCCGATTCCAAGCACAAATAACCACTGGCCGGCGTGATGTCTTTGCCGCCGGAGACTTGTTCGCCGTTGACCGAGAGCTTCACCACGCCATCCACAGCGTGGATGTGGTAGTGGTTCCACTCGGGTGTGCCCTTGCTCAGGTTCTTCGTGGGGAAGCTCCGCTGGCCGTTGGGCGAGACGGGCGGGAACGGGGTCATTTTGGCTTTGCCGACGGGGAAGACGTCGCCG
>JAYTUF010000600.1:0-5288 GCA_043744755.1 Anatilimnocola sp. | reverse complement strand
TTGGGCAAAACGACGCTTATTCCCTGCTATCGGCTCGGCAGGAGCCTCGCCCTCCCTGCTCGGCAGGAGCCTTGCCCTCCCGGCTCATCCGCCGCCTTGCCCTCCCGGCTCATCCGCCGCCTGCACCCGCGATAACCACCGGTCCAACACAAACGTCCCCAGCGGCAGGACCGATGCCAGCGCCGCCGCGCCCCAGAACCGCGGCGACCACCAGGGCCGGCGGATCGTCACTTCCGCCACGCTCAAGATAAAGAGAATGAACAGCCCGCCGTGGACAGTACCCACAATCCGCACCGCGAGTGGCCAATCGGCCCAGTATTTGAGCGGCATCGCCACGAGCAACAGCAGCAAATACGAAACACCTTCCCAAAAACCAATCCAGCGGAGACGACGCAGGGGACTGCTGAGCATTTGCCAACTCTTTCGGATCATTTTCCATTGCGCCGCGGTTCCATAGCGCCGCGGACAGTTAGAATCTTGCGCTGCCTGTTAGTTTAGCCCGCTGCTCGGCTTTGAGCTAACGAAGGTCCAACCGCCGGCCGCATGTTCCCGATCCGCGCGTGCAGCAGATCACGCACAACTTTTTGCAGCGCTGCGGCCCGCAGCCGAATCAGAAGGGACCATGAATGGCTGATCGAAAAGTGCTGGTGGTAGGAACGCGGAACCGCAAAAAGCTCGGCGAGCTGATCGACTTGCTCGAGCCGCACGGCTTCGAGCTGCGGACGCTTGCCGATTATCCGAACTCGATCGAAATCGAGGAGACCGGCACGACGTTCGCCGAAAACGCGGCCCTCAAAGCCACGCAACAAGCCAAACTGCTGGGCGAGTGGGTGCTCGGCGAAGATAGCGGCCTGGCCGTCGATCATTTGAAAGGAGCGCCCGGTGTGTACTCCGCCCGCTTCTCCGGTAAGGGCGCGACCGATGCTTCGAATAACAAGCTGTTGCTAGAAAAGCTCGCCGGCGTGCCGCTAGATCGCCGCGGTGCACACTACGTTTGTCATGCGACGCTCTCGGATCCCAGCGGCGTCATCTGCGCGGAGGCGGAAGACTTCTGCCGCGGAAGGATCCTGGAAACGCCGTCCGGCGCGGGCGGGTTTGGATATGATCCACTGTTCGAAGTGATCGAATGCCATCGCACCTTCGGCGAACTTTCGCCCGCGGTGAAGAGCGTCCTCAGTCACCGCAGCCGGGCGATTCGGGCGCTAGTGCCAAAGATTATTGCGCTGATGACAAAATAACCAACATGACGACGCGCTCGCAATTCCGCTATTCGCTGAGGAATCTGATCGCGGTGCAGATCGTCGTCTGCTTGTTTCTCACGTGGTGGCGGATAGTTGTGAATTCAAACAAAGCGTCAGTTCTAGGTCGAGGAACCTGCCATGCGAATGATTCCCTCTTCAGCGCCCCAAACCCGGCGCGAGTTCGTGCAGACTTCGTCGTTGCTGGCCGCCGCGGCGTTGACCGGCGGCATTCCAACTCTGGCAACGGCCGCAGCCGGCGGCGACGAAGCGGTTCCCGCACGACCCTTCCTCACTCCGGCTGACAAATTTCGCGATGTCTCGCGCGGCAATCCGAAACCGCACACTCTCGCCGGTGACGCACTTGTTCAAGCGCGACTTACGCCGGAAACGTGGCGGCTAGAGATCACCGCCGATGGTCCCGCCAATCCGCTGCAGAAAGAATTTGCCACCATCGGCAAGGCGCTCACGATTGAAGCTGACACCGCGTTTGACTACGCCGCCTTGCTAGAACTGGGCAAGAAGCACGAGGTGGGCTTTCTCAAGGCCATGCAGTGCCTCAATATTCCCACGCCGCTCGGGCAAGGCCTGTGGCAGGGCGTGCCGTTGCGCGACGTACTCCGGCTATGTGGACCGCTGAAAAATGTCCGCCGCATTTGCTATTCGGGCTTTCACAACAATGACCCCAAGCAACTGTTCCAGTCGTCGCTCAGCTACACGCAGGCGATGGAAACGCCCCCCGGCGAGTTGCCCGCGTTCATTGCCTATCGGCTCAATGGCGAACCAATATCGCTCACCCGCGGTGGTCCCGTGCGAATGGTCATTCCCTGGGCGCACGGCTTCAAGTCCATCAAGTGGCTGCAGCGCATCACGCTGACGAACGATTACAAAGCCAACGATACCTATGCGGAGCAGAACAACGACCCTGAGTCATACCTCAAGACGGCCGCCTATCTGGATGAGGTGCCCGCCAAAATTGCAGTTGGCAAGGCGCTGCCCATTCGCGGACTCGCGATTTCAGGGTTATCCGGTTTGAAACGAGTTGAGTATTCGCTTCTCGGCCTCGATGCTGCGGCGGCGGAAAAAAACAAGGATCAAAATGAAGAATGGCTCGAATGCGAGCTGCAAGACGCGCCCCCGGACTGGACCGACGTGCTGCCCATGGGAGTTTCGCCTCGACAGGTTCTCGGTTTCGATCCCCAAACCGGCCAGCCCACGCATTGGCCAATGCGATATAGCATGATCACCTGGTCAGCGCTGCTTAAAGATCTCAAACCGGGCAAGTATGAGCTCCGCGCCCGCGCGGTGGACCTCAACGACTTCGCCCAACCGGAACCACGCCCCATCCAGAAAACCGGCCGCAATGCCATCGAACTCCGCGAATTTGAAGTAACCAAATAGTGGTATTCAGCGCCCTCCGCGAGATGACGGTCGCTCGCCCAAAACTCTGCGGTTACAATCAGGGAGGATCACCGGTAACGCCAAGTCGGAGAACGCGCGCATGGCACTGCATTTCGGAACGAAGCTAATGGGCAAAGTGGATGAAGTGCCGCGAGTCGGGCATGTCTCGACGCAGTTCTTTCATATCAACTACTTGCCGTTGATTCCTACGGGAACTTACTTCGTGCTGGAGGAGCAGGGAGACAATTTCCGCGGCGTCACGATTCCGCTCAGTTTCAAGAGCATTCTCGTGGCCTGGTTGCGGGCCGCGACGTTCCTGGCGTTCTTTATTGCGGTGATTACTACGATCATCACGGTTTCCGAGAAAAAGACCCCCGCTGCGATTGGTTCGGGACTGGCAGCCGTGGCCGCCATCGCCGCGTTTTGGGGTACTTATTACATTCCGCTCGTCTCGCGGGCCAGTTATGATCGCGCCCTGGACCTGGCACATCGAGTTGGACTTTCGGACGAGGCCCTGCTGCTACTGGAAGTCACCTACGGCCGCAAGACCGCCGAGGAAGCTGATTTGGATCTCGAAAAAATCGAGGAAGCCCGGGCTGCCGCTATGATTACTTCGCTGGACTAGCGACTCGCTCGCGATCATTCGGTTTTCGCGCCCGCCTTCGCCCGCGCGATGGAGAAATCGACCAGTTCCTGGCACTTGAAGAAGCCTTCCCAGAAGTTGTGCCCTTGCCCTTTGGCGATGACCAAAGTCACTTTGTCTTCCGCGCCGGCGGCTTGGTAATGCTCGACGAATCTAGAGGAATTCTCTTTCAGCGGCACTACTTTGTCTTCGTCGCCATGAATGATGAACGCAGGGATCTTGGCTTTGGCGAGGATCAAAACTCGTTCGATCGGATTGAGTTCATTCGCCTTGGCTTCCAACTCCGCCGCCGTCAATTCATAAGCGCCCGCCGCCTTGGCCAGACCGGGGTAAGTGCGGAAATCGAAGACGGGATAAATGCCCGCCAGACCTGAAACCTTATCGGGATGTTCGCTGGCCCAACTGGTGACCCACAGGCCGCCGCGGCTGCGACCGAGCACGCACGCTTTGGGGGCGAAGTTGCGCTGGGTGGTTAGTTCTTCGTACAAAGCCGTGAACAACTTCCGGCCGGTGGGACTCCCGTAGGCTTCGCCGATATCGATTCCTGCGACGGCGACGCCGGCGTTCACGAATTGCTCATGCATCCACTTTTCATGCGCATCGGGATAACCTGCGAGCGTGGGCGCATACATGATCCAAGGCTGCGGCTTGGCACGCTTCTCTTCCGGCGGCTGCAAAATGAAAGCAGGTCGGCCCGCGACGAGAAACGACTCGCCGGGCAGGATCAGTTTTTTCACGGGAGCGCTTGGATCGGCGGCATGAGTTGCCAATGGCAGAATCAGCGCAATGATGATTGCAGCGATATTTAGATTTGAGGTTCGCATGGTGAGTTGGCCCAGGAGAGGAAGGAATTCTGCCAGCGAGAGATTCTAGCGGGTTCGATCGATCGCGGGGAATAAACCCGCTGTGCGGCGCATCAATTCAATCCAGAGATATTTCTTGCGAACCTTCGCCGGCATCTTGCGTCTATTCCTCCAGACGCTCAGTTAATCGTTAGTTTCCAAATTAGGACCCGCACCATGTTGGCCTCCTGTTTCAGCTCCGCCGCCTCCCAGCGACTCAGCGCCGCCTCCGCGCGTGTACTCTCGTCGCTTTGTTCGTCCGGTTGACACTGCTGCTTAGCCAACCCTTGCTGGTTGCTAACCCGGTGTCGTCAGGCGCCGGGTTTTTATTGCGCTGTCTGAATTACTCCCTCTCCCCGGTACGCCGGGGAGAGGGTTGGGGTGAGGGGTTTTGACCTGCGGGAAACGTCCACGATTTGAAGAAAGTTGAAAGTGAATTTCAATCCGGGGCAGTTGCTGCTGGTAGTGACGCCTGGCTCTGAACCAGGAGGGCGTTGGTTCGATTCCAACCCCCGGAACTTGATTCGTTGATAATGCATTTACGGAAGTCATCCGGCTGGATGAGGACCCTGTCTCGAAAACAGGTGGCGGCCGCTGGGCCGTTTGTGAGTTCGAGTCTCACGGCTTCCGCTGAGAATTACAGAGATGATTTGGCCGGGTACGCAAACTGGCAGAGCGGCGGGGTCGAGAGCCTCGTGCCTGTGGGTTCGACTCCCACCTCGGTCACTGAAGAACGGGCTTCCATGCCGTTGGCGGCGACTGATCCTTGCAAGATCGGTGTGATGGGTTCGACTCCCATGAGGTCCACTGGGGAAGTAGCACGAACCCCCAGGTTCGTGTGTCGTCGGGGTTTCCAATGTAGCGCAAAGGTTACCTTTTGTTTCCACTCGCCCGCAGCGATGGCTGCAGGCTACGTGGCCATGTCCTCGAAGTGTACCGGATCAGCACGCGACCCTGCGAAGGTCGAAGACCAGGTTCAATTCCCGGCGAGGGCATCTTGCTCGCGACCATCGGCCTTGTGCCGGTGGGGCGATCACTGGTCAGCTACAAATCGAGTCGTCCGTTTTCGCGACCACGGGGTTTATCCCATTGGTATCTACACAACTATCCCGAATTTAGTAAGGAAATTGGCAATTTTACTTTGGCGAGCAGGGCTTGCAAGGC
>JAYTUF010000599.1:0-5293 GCA_043744755.1 Anatilimnocola sp. | reverse complement strand
GACGGCCGGCGTCAAGCAAATGCTGCCGGCCGCGGAGAAGAACCAGGTCTATATCAACATCGAGAACATTTTCGCCAACGGCTTTCTGCACAGTCCGCAGGAGATGAATCAGTTTGTCGATAGTTTTCAAAGCAAGTGGGTCAAGGTCCATTTCGATACCGGCAACATCATGCAGTATCACTTCCCCGAGCACTGGATTCCGCAGCTTGGCAAACGAATTCAAAACATCCACCTCAAGGAATACAGCAAGAAGGCCCATGAGTTCAACCTCAACGCCTTCCGCCTGCTGCTCGACGGCACCACCAACTGGCCCGCCGTGCTCGAAGCCCTCGACGCCACCAATTACCGCGGCTATCTGACGTTCGAGTATTTCAATCCGTTCCCGCATTGGCCGGAAGCGATTGTTTATCACACGAGCGATGCGATGGATCGAATGCTGGGACGGAAGGGGTAGATAAAACCCGCGTTGCCATCATGGTTAGTGGTATAATTGCCGTATCAATGCCCCCGGTTGTGGAGAACTCTCATGAGCCAAGAATTGACAATCCAAGTGAGCGATGCTCTGTATGCTCACCTTCAGTTGCACGCAACTTCGCAGGCCAAATCACCCAATGAGCTGGCTCTTGCCGCCATTGAACGCCAATATCCGATGTCCACCGATTCGAACACGACTCAGCCCGCGCCTACGGAAAACAATGCAGCCAGAGGTTTGGTTCGAAAGTACTTCGGAACATTCGACCTCGGACGCCCCGTTGGAACCGATAACGAAGCAATTGATGCTGACCTCGCCCGAGAGTATGCCGACACCCATGAGGACTCGTAATGCTCGTCGATACGTCGGGATTATTCTGCGTTTGCTCACCCGAGGAGGCGTCGCACCGATTGGCGGTTCAAGCTTACGAGACGGCAACGCAGCGTTTGACCCACGGTTATGTCCTTGCCGAATTTGTTGCGCTCGCCAATGCGCGAGGATTCGACCGTCGTAGAACGCTCGGCTTTGTTGATGCCATCGTCAATGATCCAGAACTCAAGCTGGTGTGGGTGGATAGAGTCCTTCATCAGCGCGGGATGACTCTGCTCCAATCGCGCCTCGATAAAAACTATTCACTTTGCGACGCCATCAGCTTCGTACTCATGCGTGAAAATGGCATTCAGGATGCCTTGACCACCGATCGTCACTTCGAACAAGAGGGATTCCGACGAATCCTCGTCTAATAGGAGAAGCGATGCGATTCAGCATCTGCCAGAGTGGCTACCATGTCTTCGGTTAATGCCAACTACGCGAGCGCTAAGGAACAAATGCTCCACCGCCACCTGCGGGCTCGGGGCATCACCGATGATCGCGTCCTGCAAGCGATGGGCCGCGTTCCCCGTGAGTTGTTTGTGCCGGCAGAGGAAGCGGCTGAATCGTATGCGGATGGAGCGCTACCCATCGCCTGTGGGCAGACCATCAGCCAGCCCTATGTCGTGGCGCTGATGAGCCAGTTGTTGGAATTAACGGGCCAAGAAAAGGTGCTGGAGGTGGGGACCGGCAGCGGGTATCAGACGGCGATCCTGGCGGAACTAGCCGGCTTGGTTCATTCCATCGAACGCCACGCGGAGCTATCCCAAGCGGCGGCCGAGAAGTTAGACGCACTTGGGTATCAGCACGTGTACTTGCGCATTGGCGATGGAAGCCAGGGCTGGCCCGAAGCGGCGCCGTTCGACCGCATCATCATCACCGCGGCAGCGCCCCAATGTCCGCCCGCGCTCTGGGAACAATTGGCCGAGCGCGGTCTGCTGATCGGTCCCTTCGGCGGGAGCGAGCAACAGACCCTCACGATCATTCGCAAGGTAGATGGCCAAGCCATCAGGCAACCTTCGATCCCCTGCCGGTTTGTGCCGTTGGTCGAAGGTTAGCGGGCGCATCGTCCATCCGCTTACTTCGTGCGCGGCTCTTTTAGGACGTTAACCGATTTCATCGAGCAGCCGGCTGAGGGCGGCGTCGAGCTTGGCATCGGTTTCATAGGTGCCGCTGGCGATCTGGGCGCGGAGCTCGTTCACGCGGTCCTGGCGGACTTCCGGCAGGTTGTGAACCTGGCTGAGCAGATCGGCTTCGGGCGAAATATCCAATTGATCCACTCCGGGGGCGGACCGGTTTTGCGGCGCCTGCGTCGGTGCGAACCGATGCGGAGCGGCGAGCGACTGGGGTGCGTGAACTTGCGAACTACCGTAAATATACATTCTGCTTTCTCCCTCGACGTGCCGGCTAGATCCCGAAACGGATGGACGAGGCTGGCCGGTCACAAAAGTATTCCTGCGTGGGTCTTTGGCGTGTTGGGAGAACTTCGCTGCGATAAGCAGAACCGCGGCGTCATCCGAGTGGACAACGTCAGCGGCTTGGATGATCCCCAAACATCGTCATACAAAATCAGCAGGCGTCGCGCTTCCGTGTCGGGGGTATCGGTGCGTGTCAGGCGAATAGACTTGGCGACGCTAGCACGGTTGACACCCCAGAGTTATCGGCAGAGACGCGCTGCCTCATCGATCTTTGTTTCGCAAACCTCCTGTAGCGAATTCAAGCCTCCTGAACGGCTGTAAGGATTGTGAGCGCGAGTTTAATTCCTCGGCTTCCATCCTGCGGCAACCGTTTCAACAACCTCTACGCAGGCCAGACTCCGCCGGTTCGCCAGGGATTGCCAAGTTTCCGCCAGCGAAGGCGCGCAGTCCGACCCACCGGGAAGCAGTCTACCGGCGGGCGAAAATCTCAACAAGATCGAAGCTAACACGCGACTTGGGGCGATTTGCCAGATATATTGCCGGACATGGCCCACACGTGGCCGACCGCGGCCTGCGTTCATGTTTGCGAACCTTTTTGCCAGCAGCGGGGTTATAAGTTTGTCTCTAGCAATGCCTCTTTGACGGGAGTTGTTTCATGCGCAAGTTCTATATTGGATTGGTAGCCGCAACGGCTGCCGGAGTGCTGCCGGCCTGGGGGCAAGAGGCCGAATTGTTCGACAAGCTAGATGCGAATAAAGATGGCTTCGTCACCAGCGACGAAGTGCCCGATGACAAGCAGACGATTTTTGAACGGCTGCTCCGTGAAGGGGACGCCAATAAAGACAAGAAGCTCACGAAGGAAGAGCTTGTCGCCGGCCTGAAGAAGGCTCAACCGCAGGCTGAAGCGCCGGCGACTGCACGTCCCGGTGGACCGGGCGGTGCGCCGAACATCTCGCCCAAAGAGATTTTCGCGCGGATGGATCGCAACAGCGACGGTAAGCTCGATAAGGATGAAATCCCTGAGCGAATGAAAGAGAATCTGGCCCGCGTCGATACCAATAGCGACGGCAACGTCGATTTGGCCGAGTTCGAGAAGGTCGCCGGGTTCTTTGCCGGCCGTCGTCCCGATGGCGCCCCGGGTGAACGACCCGCCGAAGCTCGACCTGGTCAACCGGCCCCTGGTCAAGGTACTCCGGGTTTGTTCGCACCCGTGGTGCGAGCTTTGGACACCAATGCCGACGGTGAGATTTCCGCGGATGAAATCGCCGCGGCCGCCAAGTCCCTCGCCAAGCTCGATCGTAACGGTGACGGCAAGCTGAGCCGCGAAGAAATCGGTCCGCCGCCTGGAGGCCGACCGGATGCTCGTCCGGGCGAAGGCAATCCCGCCGCTCGTCCCGGCGCTGGAGCCTCGGCCGAAGAGTTTATCAAACGCCTCAAAGCCGCTGACACCAACGGTGATGGGAAGATCAGCAAGGAAGAAGCCCCTGATCGGCTGAAAGAAAACTTCGACCGCATCGACACCAACAGCGATGGTCAACTCGACGAAAGCGAGCTCAAAGCCATGGCCGAACGGATGCGTGCCGGTGGTGCAGCGCCTGGTGGCGACCAACCCCGCCGTCGGCCAGGTGCGGAACCGAAGACAGAACCGAAGAAGGATTAATTTCGGCGAGGTGGTAATCAGTTGGCCGGAACCAATGTACTCAGGCAGTTCCGGCCTACGATTTACAACTCCGCAATCGGTTGAATCTCCGAATCCACCGGATACCGCGGCGTGCCACTGCCGTCGAAGATGCGGTCGCGGTGGGCGTCGAGGCCCAGGTTGCGATAGAGGGTGGCGAAGACTTCTTGAAACTTCACCGGCCGCTTGATCGGCTCTTCGCCGTACTTGTTCGTCTCGCCGATGACCTGTCCCATCTTCATGCCACCGCCGGCGATGATCGCGGCGTTGGCTTGGGGCCAATGGTCGCGGCTGTTGCTCTTGTTGATCTTGGGCGTGCGGCCGAACTCGCCCCACATCACGACCGAGACATCCTGGCTCAGGCCCCGCTCGTGCAGGTCCATCAGCAGTGCAGACAGGCCTTGATCGAGCAGCGGGAATTCTTCGCGGCTCATCGGATAGTTCATGCCGTCCCCGCCGTGCCAATCCCAGCGGCTGTAGTTGAGCGTGACATAGCGGGCGCCCGCTTCGACTAGTCGGCGGGCGACGCAGAAGTTTTCGATCATCCGCGGGGCGCCATCACGCTGGAAGCGGACATCGCTCTTGCCATAGCGGGCCAGGATCCGCGGGTCTTCCTTCGAAAGATCGAGCGCGTCGCCTAATTTTGAATCGGTGAGAATGCCCAGGGCCTGACCTTGATAAGCATCGGCGCTTTGCATCTTGGCGGTGGCATCGACATCGCGGCGGAACTTGTCGAGCGAGAGCCGCAACTGATCGCGGTCTTGCAATCGTTCCAGCGTGATCCCTTGCAGGACCATGTTGTCCGACTTTTCCCGCGCGGTCCGGCCGACGAGATTGAACGGGTTGTGCATGGGGCCGAGGAAGCCCGCCGTGTGCGGATCGCCCCAACGGCGTTCGCCGGTCGTGTACATCAGCGCCAAGTTCGGCGGCACCGCTTTGTTGGCAGCGCCCGCGAGGCGCGAAACCCAACCGCCGGCCATCGGCCAACCGCCGTTAGGGCCACGTTCGCCGCGCTTGCGGCCGGTCATGCATTGATAGCCATCATGCCCGCCGTCGGAGTCGCTGAGCGAGCGGATGATCGCGAACTTATCGGCGTTCTTGGCAAGGTTCGGAAACAGCTCGCAAATCTCCATCCCCGGCACGTTGGTCTTGGTCGGCTCAAACTCGCCCCGAATTTCCGCCGGCGCATTCGGCTTTAAATCCCACATATCGAGATGCGACGGCCCACCCGGCAGATAGATATTGATGATCGCCTTGTGCGACCGACCAAGGCCCGCCTGAGCTTCCATCTGCAGCAACTGCGGCAGCGCCAGACCGCCGACGGCAGCGCCGCCAATCGACAGAAAACCACGCCGC
>JAYTUF010000598.1:0-5301 GCA_043744755.1 Anatilimnocola sp. | reverse complement strand
CGAACGCCGAGGCCCTAAAATTCCGAACCCAATTCGAACGCCTCCTATCCCTCGCCATCTAAAAGGCACGCGATAGAAGACGTTCGCCTAAAGTGCAGCCTCGTCAGAAATGACCAATATATTCAAAAAGACCAAAGCGCAACATTCGTATGGCATCGTATGTCAACAAGTTTCGCTTGGCAAGCAGTGAGGCGATTGAAAATGCTCACCTCCAAGCACAGCCTTCAAAATCCATCGCTCAGCGAACTCGCCGGGGTACTTCAGCGGCTGGAATTCAAACTGGATAGCCTGCATGAGCTGCTCGTCGGGCAGCGTAAAGATCAGTACACCGTGGAGGAAGTCGCCGCCGCCGTGGGGCGGGCAGAGTACACTGTCCGTCGCTGGATCAAGGAGAAGCGACTTCAAGCGACTCGCATTAGCGGCACCGGCGACCGTGGTCGCCTCTTGATTCCTCGGGCCGAACTCGAAAAGCTCGTTCGCGAGGGGCTCGGGGCTTCGCTGACCGAAACTCAAGTGGCGACGTACGGCGCCACAGGTTGATTTGGCAGGGTGCTTGAATTTCTCCGGCAGCGCGTCCGCCACTCTATTGCACCGCATTGCCTCGCAATGAAAACACTCGAATTGCCTCACGTTTGCGCGACGGGAAATGATGCCGGTGTCGCTTGCGCATCTCTTCCGTCGTGTGGCCCATGAACTCGTCGATGATCCGCTGGTCAACGCCTAGCGACGCAAGGTTGGACGCGAAGCTGTGGCGATAGGAATGGAAGCCGATCTTGTACCAATTGCGGGCTGCGTCTAAGCACCATTCCGTGCCGCGCATCGGCTGCCAGAAACGCCAGTTGGCGTGATCGGCAGCGAGAGGGTCGGTTGACCCTTCCTGCCATAGCACGTATTGGCCGTTCGGATATTCGATCCGCCACTTCTCCAGCAGCTCTTTTAGTTCAGGATGGATGTCGATTCGCCGTGCCACTTCGCGACGCGAACGGCTTTGCTTCCGACTATGCGCGGTCAGGACAGCGCAGTCGAGATCGACGTCGATCCATTTGAGGCGAAGTACCTCGCCGCGGCACATGCCGGTATAGGCCGGAATCGCGTGCAGCAATAGCGAACATCGGAACTTGGCATTGTCATGCACCAGTTTCAACAATCCACCAATCTCCGCAGGACTTAGATACAAGCATTCCCACAGTTCCAGCTGCTCATGCTCATCGAGGCCACCGCGAGCCAAAAGGCCTTTAATCTCGGCCTGAGTTCGGAACGGCGACCGGTCATAGCCAAAGGAGATCTTGTCGATGCTGAGCATGGGCGATAGCGGCAGGAGTTGTCGCTTCTTCACAACATACTTGTAAAACTGCACCAGGGTGATCCGCTGCTTGTTGACCGTATTGGAGTCCCACTTGCTGAGTTGGCGGTTGATAAATCGCTGGATGTCCGAATCAGCGATCGACGTAATCGCATCGCCGGAGCGGCTGAGAAACGCCATGAAGTGCTTCAGGTGGGTTTTCTGAGCGGCGGAATAGGAAGGCGCTGCGACGTGTTGAATGTGTGCCAGGTAATCGTCCACGAGTGTCGTCAGAGAGGGGACGGCTGGCTTCGGCACCGAGGGCGGCGCAGGGGGTAAGGGCGTGCCGCCGCTGACGATGAAATCCCCCAGATCAACGTCGGCGCGAACCTGCAGCTGCCCGGTCCGCAGTCGGTAGAGCGTCTGCTCGACAATCGCTTTAGCACAATCGGCGTCGGCAGCGCTGTGCGTCTTTAGGGAGCGTTTGAATTCAAGACCCTGAAAACGAAAGCGGAGACAGAACACGCCTCCGCGGCGATAGAGACTGGCCATGAGTTGCGATTCCGTGTGGCAAGACACCTGGTTGATGCAACACGCCAGGAACCGTTCCTGGCGTGTGCCACACGATGCGATACATTCGCCCGGTGCGCCCATATTGCGCCCACGGGACTATCGGCGACCTATTTTATAGAAGGCTATTGGCAGTCAAGCCGTCGCCGCAACTCGTTGATACCAAAGTAGCTGGAGCGGGGCTTGAACCCGCACGGTGGATTACCCACCACAGGATTTTAAGTCAGAAATAGTTGTTCCGTAAGTATTCCGAAGTTGTCCCGATAGTGTTCTTTCCCTAGGAATATGATAGATTGCAAATCCCGCAATCATTCGTGAATTGCGGGCGAAGGTAACAGTTTTGCTAACACAGGGCAGGGGAGTAATTAACCCCGCGGTTTCGCCGGCGTTTCGGTTGCTCAACCCGAAGCGCCGGCGGGCCACCTGGCTTGAAAGGTTGAGCACAAATGAAATCTGATGGGCTAGCTGACCGCTTGGCTGATTTCAGTGAAATTTTGGCCGGGGCCTATGATGCCCTGACAAATGCGAAGGATGCGAGCGATCCACTCAGTATCGACTTGTCCCGACCAACCGCCTTGCCAGCGCTTGCGGCTTCAGTCGTCGAGGCCTTTGAGTTTGGCGAGCGTGTTCAATCACGCTGGGGCGACATTGGTGGCTGGTTCACCGCTGCCCACTTGGAACTATGCCGGATCAATGGCCAAACGACCTTCCCCAAGGTGAACAGCAGGGTAGGTTCTAGCTTGCACGACGCCTTGGTAAAGAATCTTACCTTCACCCTCGTGAGCTTTTGTGACAAATCAGGGTCGCGGGTGGGAGCTGAGATTCAACTGGCGGCTGAGAACAAAAACACCTCACGAATTTCAGAGTTGCTAGTCGATAATCTCGACCTTGTTAGAGAGGCGTGCGGTGTTTTCATCGACATTGAAGACCACCTGCCAGCTTTAGACTTTGAACTTGCACAGGCATCGTTACTGGCGTTTCGATATGACGGCGTGGGCGAACTGCGAAAAGTGGGACGAAAGAGTAAACCTAAGCTATCGGTAATTGCTGTTAACAAAGTTCTTGATAAGTTCCCAACTATTAGAAATGAACCCTTACGGGAGCGAGCATCCCAACTTGCAGGTGAGGAACTGACCATTTCGCAGGTGAGGACGATCAAGAGCCGGCGGAAGAAGGGCAACGGGACGAAACAAAATCGGAAAACGTGACAAGGCTTCTTTTGTCACAACTGTCACAGCCTGACTTGGCCCCGGTTTTTCCGGGGCTTTTTCATTTCTTGCGTGACGATTTTGCAGTGTCACAATCCGCCGTCAGAATTTTGGAAGTGGGTTCGGACAATCAACCGAATCGCGACAGCCAAAATCATTCAGGAGAGGCGGCGATGGCAGCAACAAACAGCACGGCACCCGGCATGATCGAGGATCACATTCTCTATCGCGCCGATGAGTTTATGAAGCGCATGGGCTGGGGCCGCAAATCTTTCGACCTCGCCCGCCGGCGTGGGTTGGAGACTCACAAGAGCGGCAAGCGGATTTACGTTCTCGGCCGCAAGGCTCGCGAGTATGTCGAGCGCGACACTCCCGCCGCGACTGCTTAGCCCCAAAACGCGAAACGGCAGACCACCGCTAAGTGCTGCCGTCACGCGAAAATCGAAAGGACTCACCCATTGTACGCTGTCAACTTCCCCAAGAGCGACCTGGCAGGCCCTGCCGATGCCCAGGCACTCGATGCGCTTCGCTCTGCAGCGATGCAAGCGACTCGCGACGTCGAGGTGGCACAGTGACCACTATCTCGCATGGCTTATCGCCTGAGCACTTGGCTACGTTCGCGGAATCGGGGATCCCCGCCGACGTCGCCAACGAAATCGCGTACACCGAAACCGATCCCGCGGCGAGCGCCAAATTACTCAACTGGTCCGGGCCGGCGACTATCCTTGGCCCTTGCATCGTCATTCCGTTTCTGAATCGCGACGGCACCCCGAGCGGTTTTTGTCGCGTCCGGCCGTCGCATCCTCGCATGGTCGATGGCAAGCCGGTTAAGTACGAGCAGCCCCGTGGGATTGGATTGCGAGCGTATTTTCCTGTTCAGGCCGTCCCGGCGATCAACACACCCGGGATGCCGATTTCGATTTTGGAGGGCGAAAAGAAAACCATCGCCGCCTGCTTGGCTGGCGAAATCAGCATCGGGCTGACGGGTGTTTTCGCCTGGCAGAAGCCGCAAGAGAAAAACAAAGGCAAGGATCGCGAACTAATCGACGATCTAGCCAAGATTGATTGGCTAGATCGTCGCGTGCGAATCATCTTCGACACCGACCCGCGGCGCAATCCCAATGTGAGTCTCGCGGCTGCTGAGTTGGCGCGAATCCTTGAGACTCGCGGCGCAAAAACGATAATCGTCACGCTCCCCACCGGGCCCATCGGCGCGGACGGCCTGCCGGGAAAAATGGGTGCGGATGATTACATCTTGGCTCACGGTCAAGAGGCGTTCCGCGACTATCTCACCCGTTTCTGCGCAGCCGTCGCGCCCGCCCGCAAAGTCACTGATTACCAGCGCGACGTGGCCCGCGAGCGCATCGACTCACTGCAGACGACTGGCGTGGCGTTCCTCGATCGATCCACGCAAGGCGCGGGCAAATCAACCGCGGGGATTGCGGCAAAGTCGCAGTCACTAACCTCGATTACGATTCTCGCAACACACAAGAATTGTGAAGAGGAGGAGACCACGCTCGAAAGCCATGGGCTTGCCGCCGCCGCCTACCCCAAGCTGTCTGCCGACACCTGCCAGCGATACCCTGAGGCAGAGCAGGTTATGGGCAGCGGGCTGTCGGTCAGCGGGGCGCTCTGTCAGTCCTGCCCGCACAAGACCGGATGCGACTACTGGGGCGGCATGGAGCGGGCTGAGTCGGTCAGTCACGCAATCTCTACTCACTCCCGCGCGTCCCTCTCACTAGACAACATCGCAGACGGCAAGCGGTACATCGACATCCATGAGGATCCCGCGGGCCTGCTAAGGCCATCCACCACGGCATCGCTGTCGTCTAGCTTCGGTGGCGTCGCCGACGTGGCAAATTATGCGTGGCGGGATTGCGTTAAGACCGATTGGAAGGCGACGCACGCGCCGTATTTTGAGCTTGTCGAGCGCTACGCCCGGTGGATTGCAGAGCAGTTGGCCGGCGCTACCACCAGTTTCGCGCTTGATATCCCCGACTCTATTACGCCACCGGCGACGGCCGATGCAACGTTGCTCTACGCGATGAAGCAAATCGAGACTTGGCCAAACGGCGACGCGATGAAAATCGCCAAAGAGCTTGCCGCGGGACGAATCTGCTCACTCGCAATCCAGATTGACCCGATCCTCGAGCGCGGCGGCAAGCCGGCGATCCGCAAGAAGGTGGTTGCGTTCCGTCAGACGATACTGCCAATCAACGCGACGGTCTGGCTCAATGATGC
>JAYTUF010000597.1:0-20590 GCA_043744755.1 Anatilimnocola sp. | reverse complement strand
GGCTGCAAAAGGAAGCGCCGCTGCCCGAAGCGAGCGCCGATCCGCGAATCGAGGTGCGGATCGGCAATCTGTCGACCCCAAGCAAGCTTTATGTCGAGGGAGATGTTGCCGTTCAACCGTCTAAAATGGAAGGCATCGGCTTCATGGTGCTCGAGCCGATTTGCTGTGGAATTCCGACGATTACATTAAATTACGGTCCAATGAATGAGTATGTATCGCGCGTTGAGTTGTTGGTGCGTAAATGGCCGTTTAGAAGGCGGGCCTACGCTAGCCAGTGGTTTAGGCAGGCGCACCTTCGCCTGCCAATTTCGCGCGATCTTACCCGCCGCATGCAATGGTGCGCCGACAACAATCTGGAGGAGATATCCCGGCAAAATCGACGCTGGGCGGAGGAGACATTCACAGCCGCTCGTTTGCGCGCGCTTTGGAGCAACGCGGTCGGGGCAAAAATGGGCCTAAATGACGAACGATCTAGTTTCAAAAATCGCACGTAAAAATGGCTAAAATCTGCCTTGTCACACCGGCCCAGCCATCGACCAATCCGCGACTGGTCAAGGAAGCCGATGCACTAAGTGAAGCGGGCCACGAGGTTCACGTGATTTACGCCCACGTGTCGTCTTGGGCGGATGAAAGCGATAAAGTGCTGCTGGCAAGAAGGGCCTGGTCTTATCGCCGGATTGGCGGCCGCCCTGGCGTAAAGTCGTTCTCATTCTGGTGGACTCAACGCCGGCATCGATTGGCCTATCGCCTGGCAGGCCATGGGTTCAGGCACTGCTTTTTGGACGGCTGGATTTGCGATCGCGTGGCGCCTGAGCTCAAGCGTGCCGCCGAATCTTATGTCGCCGACGTCTATATCGGGCACAACACCGCGGCATTGCCCGCGGTGGTTTCAGCCGCGCGAAAAAACCGGGCGCGATGCGGATTTGATATAGAAGATTATTTTTCCGGAATGGATCTCTATGGGGCCAAACCGAGCCATGGGACACAGGTCACGACGCGCATCGAAGCCAGCGGTCTGCCGCAATGCGACTATCTGACAGCCGTTTCACCGGAAGTGGCGGAAGTATATCAGCGGACTTATGGTGTAGCGATGCCGTCCGTCGTTCTTAATGTATTTCCGCTTATTTTCCGCCCTGCGGAGTGGCGGTCTTCCAGAAATGAGGATCCGCTGACGCTCTATTGGGTCTCGCAGAATATCGGCGATGAAAAGCTGGACAGCGTCGTCCGGGCCATGGGACAGCTCCGCGATTTGAACATAGAGCTTCATCTGCGCGGAACCTGGCATCTGGGTTACAGGGACAAGGTCATGTCTCTCGCGGCTTCGTGCGGCGTCCGACCGGAACGGATTATATCGCATCCGGTGCAGCCCGCCGATGAAATGATACGGCTTGCCGCGGCGTACGACGTAGGATTGGTGTTGGAGCATAATGTGAGTCCGTTTCACGATCTGTGCTTAACGAACAAAATATTTACGTACATACTTGCCGGCAACGCCGTGATTACGACTGCAACAAAGGCACATCAGAATATTGCCGCGAAAATTGGAAATGCCGCCTTCTGTTATAAATCGGAGGACGTTCAGGCTTTGACCGCCAGGCTGAGACTGTGGTATATGGACAGGGAAGCGCTCCGAGCGGCGCGACGCCGCGCATGGGACGAGGGACGCAGTCGATATAATTGGGAGCTCGAGAAAAATGCATTTCTTGGGGCCATCGGCCCGGTGCTGGCAGGCTGAACTCCCCGAGTCGATCCGCGATCTGGGCGAGGAAGATCTTTTGAAACAATGCTCTTTTCCGTCATAATTCCGACCTATCACCGCAACGAATTGCTCGCATGCTGCCTTGAATCACTAGGAGCGGGAAGGCAGTCAGGGCTAACGTTTGTGGCGGCAACCGGGAGGGGAAGCCCGGTGCAAGGGGCCACGTTGCCCCCCAGTTGTGACGGTGGCCTTCGTCGTTACGAGGTCATCGTAACCGACGATGGCAAAGCGGCCACTGCCGAGGCAATGATTCGAGGACGGTTTCCGTGGGTCGGCTGGGTGCGCGGACCGGGCCGCGGCCCTGCAGCGAATCGTAATTGCGGGGCGAGCAAGGGGCGGGGTGACTGGGTGGTGTTCATCGATGATGATTGTGTCGCTGATTCACGATGGCTACTGGGTCTGGCAGGAGCGATCGAGGGAGCCGTGCCGGATGTGATCGAAGGAATGACGATCATTCCAAATAAACGTGACAACCCGTTTTTGCATGGGGTGGAGAATCTCGCTGGCGATTGCTATTGGAGCTGCAATTTGGCGGTTCGCCGCGAGATATTCGGACAATTGAAGGGGTTCGACGAGGACTTCCTCATTGCCGGTGGAGAAGATATGGAGTTTGGTTGGAGGATTAAGCGAGAGGGATTGCGCACCTATTTCTGCCGCGAGGCGTTGGTTTTACATCCTCAGCGGCCGTATGCCATGCAGGCCTTCCTGGGGAGCGTATGGAATCGAAAATGGATTCTACTTTACCGTCAGAAAACCGGCGCAGCCCCGGCGGATTCCGCCGGACTTTTGTGCATCACCGCGGCAGTCGTGTGGGAGCATCTATTTGCTCTGACGCGCCATTTTGTATACGGCTGGAAAGATTTGCGAAGGGACAATTGGAAGACTCAGCTCTTTGCGATGTTCTGGCTGTGGTTGATCCTCCCGCTGCAACTCCCGCATTTGGTCTGGTGGGAGTTTCGATTTAGGGACGCGCTCTCGGTCAGGACGAACCAAACAGTCCGCTGAAAATCCTCGCTTTTGAAGCGGTGCTCTCTCTTTGCTGTGGTTTTCGCGATCAGCCCGGTCTCTGCCTCGCGACCTTCACGCCGTTTTTGGCGTGACCCGCATGTTTGGCGGAGCGTTTCGTGGTGTGCGGGCATACTGCGGGCCCGGCGAGCGTCATGCCCGCGCCATGGTGGGTGGTCCACCGGACAGCAGCTTGGCCATCCGCACGAG
The DNA here is from genome assembly GCA_043744755.1 of Anatilimnocola sp. Classification (GTDB taxonomy): domain Bacteria; phylum Planctomycetota; class Planctomycetia; order Pirellulales; family Pirellulaceae; genus Anatilimnocola. The sequence continues at coordinate 17,616 of JAYTUF010000597.1, read as the reverse complement.
ATTCCACGAGGCGATGATATCCTGGCTCTGGGCATGTGTGCGCTCCAACCCGTGGTAGCGGCTCTTGCGGAAGTAGCCGGTCGTTTTCTGCCAGCCGAAGATCTCCTCGATGCGCTTGCGCACCTTCTGGATGGCGGCGTGCGCAGCGGGGAGCAGGACGTGGAACTCTTCCGGCCCTTCTGCCGTGTCGGGTGCGGCACGATGCCCCGCTCCCGCAGCCCGGTGACGAACTTCTCGGTGTGCTAGGCCTTGGTTAACTACATTCTCAATCCGTTCTCGATGTATCCCGAATTGACACCTGCGCTGATGGGGCAAGTGGCCCAAGCTCTCCGTTACCTTTAAGCCCTATGAGCACGCCCAAAAAAAAATATTTGGTTTATGCGCAACCTTTGATCGAGGAAGCCGAGATCGAGGAAGTCGTGCGAAGCATGCGCGCTGCCTGGCTCGGAACTGGACCGAAGGTGGAGGCCTTCGAAAAGCTGGTGGCCGACTACAAGGGCGTGAAACACGCCGTCGCGGTTAATTCATGCACGGCTGGCCTCCATCTCGCGTGTCTTGTGGCCGGCTTGCAGCCCGGGGATGAGGTCATCACAACAGCACTCACGTTTTGCGCGACGGTCAACGCGATTATTCACTCCGGGGCAACGCCGGTGCTGGCCGATATCGATCCGCAGACAATGAACATGGACTTCGACGATGTCGTTCGTCGGATTACGCCGCGGTCGCGTGCCATCATGCCGGTCCATTTCGCAGGTCGGCCTTGCGACATGGACCGCCTCGGAGAGATCGCCCGGCTTCACGGGCTGACGGTAATCGAGGATTGCGCCCATGCCATCGAGACCGAGTATCACGGACGCAAAGCCGGAACATTTGGCCAATGCGGCGTGTTGAGCTTTTATTCCACAAAAAACATCGTGACCGGCGAAGGGGGAATGGTCCTGACCAATGATGACGAGGTTGCAGCTCGTGTGAGAATGCTCGCGCTCCACGGGATGTCCCAAGATGCTTGGAAACGGTTTTCTGATTCGGGTTACAGGCACTACGAGGTTCGCGAGGTTGGATTTAAATACAATATGATGGACATGCAGGCCGCGATTGGGCTACATCAGATCCCGAGGGTAGATGAATATTGGAAAAGGCGGCGGGTAATATGGGACCGATTTAACGCAGCTTTTGTCAATCTACCGGTGCAACGTCCCACAGCTTTTGAACCGGAAACTCGCCATGCTCTTCATCTTTATACACTGCTGATCAACGGGCGGAATGGAGGCGTGGATCGCGACGGGTTTATCTCTGCACTGCACCAGCGCAATGTTGGCACCGGCGTTCACTACCGGGCAATTCCTGTGCATCCGGTGTATCAGCAACGATTTGGATGGAAGCCGGAGGATTACCCAAATGCACACGCCGTTGGCCAGACGACGGTCTCGCTGCCGATCTCCGCTAAACTGACTGATGACGATGTAGAGATCGTGATTGCCGCCACGCGTGAGGTTCTCTGCTAATATCAGACATTAAATTATGTTAAATGCATTATCGTCGCTCCGAGCAGGCACTCGGTGAACGGGGCGGGTCGCGCATTCGCTGGCGGCTTGTAGGTAAAGGTTCAATCCTGATGTTCAATCGAGTCTACACGAGTTCAAATCCGTATGAGTGGTGGAATAAACACATGGCTTCCGCTTTGTCGGAATTCCTTGAAATCATTCCGTGCCAGATGGCACGACACAATGTCGTGGGCCATCCGTTGGAGGCAAATATCTCCCGCCTGCTCGAAGGACAAAACGGCAGGCAGTCTTTCTATCTCGGCTCTTGGGATCAGCTTTTCCGTGGCATTGGAGAACTCGCGATGCCGACGGCCGTCTGGACAGATTTTTTTGCACTACATACTCTAGATTTCCTGCCTTGTCTTAAGCTGTATGACGTAGTGTTTTGCACACAAAGGGATTCCGTCAAATTTCTGAAGCACGCTGGGATTTCTCAGGCCGAGTGGTTGCCGTTTGGCTTCGACGCCTGCCTGCAGAGCCGACCCGAATTGGAGAAGCTATACGATGTAGCGTTCGTCGGAAGCTTAAATATTCCGGCAACCCGGGACGAGCGACTCGCGCTTCTCTCCGCAATCGAAGGCCGATATCGGATGAACGAGTATCGGAAACCAGTTTTCGGAAACGAGATGATGGAGGTCTACAACCGCTGTCGCATTGCGGTAAATATTCCATGGTCTGGTGGCCTCAACATGCGAACGTTTGAGGTCATGGCGGCGGGAGCTTTGCTGCTGACTAAAGCAGTTGGGAACGGTCAAGAGGAATTGTTTCAGGATGGAGTTCATCTCGTCACGTATCGCGACGCCGACGATCTCTTGGCCAAAATTGATTACTACCTGAGGAACGAAAACGAACGTAATAGAATCGCTACTACGGGGATGTGTGAAGTCATCGAGAAGCACTCTTACAGGCACAGGGCGGAGAAAATTATATCCGTTATGCATAATGCCCGCCGCACTCGGACACGTAGTCCGCGAGAGCGATCCGATGCCTACGAGGTTTATTATAATTACGTGGGTCGTGCCGACTTGCTGGCCGGATTGGCGTTTTACCATGGAGTGCCGTTTTTGACTCGTCTGCGGTTGTTGGCCCGCTGTTGTTGGAAGCTTCGGCGCCATGTTACGCAGGTCCGGAAGGAACCGCTGTGAAAGATAGTTCAGCGAGATCAGAAGGCCGGTGTCCAATGTTGGAGTCCAGCGCCGCGCTTTGCCTGCGAAATTCCTTGCACGAATACGGACAGTTCGGCACGAGGCTTTGATGCAGCTCTCCCAGTTCGTTCATCGGGTGTTGTTCCGGCTTCAATTTCAGCCGGTGCAGGGCAAGTGGCTGCGAAAGTGGTATTACGGCGTTAGGGGCATGCGCATTGGAACGGGCACACATCTGCCGCGCATGGACGTAAACTGGCCGCATCAGGTTGCGATCGGTCGTGACTGCACAATCGAGGCGGATGTGGACTTCAAATTTGAGGGTCCTTGGCGGCCCGGTCCGGCGATCGTAATTGGCGATGGTTGTTTTGTAGGCCGAGGCTGCGAATTCAATGCCACGCAAGGTATTGCTATCGGGCATCACAGCTTGATCGCGTCGGGGTGCAAGTTCATCGACCATTATCATATCTATAGTGATCGGAATTCCCTGATAGGGGAGCAGCCGTGTCTGAGCGCGCCGATTTCAATCGGCGACGATGTTTGGCTGGGCCTGAATGTGGTCGTTCTCCCTGGGGTGGAGATTGGGCGAGGCGCTGTCGTCGGTGCTGGAGCCGTCGTGCGCACCGCGGTCCCGGAATACGAAGTGTGGGCTGGCGTGCCGGCGCGGCGCATCAAGATGCGCGGCGACAGGAGCGCATCGTAGCGGCAAGGTTGGACGTCGACCAAGCGGAAGGATTTCCGGTGGTTAGGGCTCTAGCCTGGAGATTTCACACTCTGCGCGATGGCGAGGTCACAGACTGTGGCCGATTTCATCCTGCCAAACAGGCTCGCAGGATCTCCCGGCTGAGGCAAAACCGCCGAGCGGTTTTGCTTTCTAGCCTGCAAATCGAGCGATCAGAGTCCGCAGGGGCGAAACGGAGGCAAACATCCTGATGTCATGGCCGGAAAAAGTGTGAAATTTGCGGGCTAGACACGCAGGATTTATTTGAAGAGTGCTTTTCGATGAAAAGGACCGTCAAAACCGTTGTCCACGTTAGCGAATCGGAACTCGACGTTCGCGGAGGCATGGGTCGAGTAGCCGTCCATTGGAAGGAGGCATTCGAGCGTGCGAACATAGAGTTTCACCACTTCGGACCTGCCCGGGTGGGCCCCGGTTTACACAAAGCGCTCTGGCACCGTGCGGCCCTCGGTGTGGTAAGACGATCGGGCATTCGTCCCGATTTGGTGCTCGCCCACGAACCGGTGGGTGAGGCAATGACCAGACTGGGCGTACGCACGGTGGTCTTTAGTCACGGATTTGAGCGCCGAGTGAACGCCGCCGGCGTGCGCTATCAGACCATGCCGCGTGACATGCTTTCCCGTCTGCGCCGCCGGGTCGCCGACCGTTTCCTGTGGAGCTGGCGGCGGCGCCAGTGTGACTTGGGAATTCGCCGGTGCGATTTGTTGTTGGCGTCTAATCGCACGGATGCGGATGCGGCAGTAATGTTTTATGAACGCAAACCGAAAGATGTTTATGTCGCTCCGAACGGGGTTGACCCGGTTGCGGACCTTTCGATTCGTTCCGAATCGCGGCGCAACGTGCTGTTTTACGCCTCGTGGATCAAGCGGAAGGGCACAGAGACACTGGTGGACGCCATTGCAGAACTTCGAAAAATGGGCGTGGCGTTTAAGGTTATTGCCTGCACGGGTTCGAATGCCGAAGTGGTGCTGGCGGGGTTGCCCGAAGTGGTGAAGCAGTCGATTGAGATCGTGCCGCGGATTGAGCGCAGCGGAGAGGATGAACTTTTCCGACGAGCTGGAATTTTTGTCTTGCCGAGTTGGGCGGAGGGTCAACCGCTGACACTCCTACAGGCGTTGGCTTACGGTCGCTGCTGCATCGCCAGCAGAGTCCCGGGTCATATTGACCTTATTGAGGATGGACACACAGGCTTTCTATTCCGACCTGGCGATGGCGTTGAACTGGCGCGCCTTGTTGCCAAGTGCCTTAGTTCGGACGAACTGTGTGACCAGATTGGCCGTGCGGCGGCGACGAGCATGGGAGGACGTTCATGGCGCACTGTCGCAGACAATGTTGTTCTCCGCGTAATAGAGCAATGATGATGAGAATGTTAGCTTCGAGGCGAGCGGATTGATCGGGATGTACTGGTCGCTCCTCGGTTTCGTTCTTCTGTCTTCGTCGATTTCCGCTGGATATGAGGTGCATATCTGGTGGTCTATATTGGCATCTTTTCCGACATTGGTTCTGGACCAGTTTTATGCCCCGTTTGAGCGCGGACACGAAGTCTTGCGGTGGGCGCTTTCAGCATTGTTCGCGCAGGAGTTGTGGTTTTTAAGTGCTTCCCCGCCGACCAATGGGCCACTGTGGTCGCTCAGCTACGAGTTTTGGTTCTACGTGTTGTTTGGCTGCTGGGTCTTTGTGCGGCCGATGAGGTGGCGCCTTGCATGTGTAGTGGTGGTCAGCCTGATCGCCGGGCCAAAGCTTCTCTTGCTGATGCCTGTATGGCTATTCGGCGTCGCAGCGTGGGTCGCACGCAAATGCTTCAAATTCCCGCCTTGGCTTGCACGTGCGGGAATTGTGTTAGCGAGTGGGGTCGCTTGGCGATTAATCGTGTCAGGTTGGGTGTTTCCTACCGTCGCGCTAAATGCGCCGTGGTTCTACTCCGGTCGTTGGTTGAGCGACTGGGCTCTCGGGGCCGCGATTGCCACGCAAGTGTTTTGTGTCGAGCCGGCCTTTCCTCATGCGCATATACCGGCTTGGATAGAAAGACCGGTAAGGTGGTGGGCTGGGCTGACCTTTTCTCTCTACGCGTACCATTTTCCATTATTAGTGTTCGCCGCAGCAGTTGTTCCTTATGAAAAGACGGATCTGCTTCAAGTCATTTTCGTTCTCGGATTAGTGCTATTTTGTATCATCGCCCTTTGGCGCTTCACAGAATGTCGACGCGAGTGGTGGAGGGTCCGGTTTTGTGCGCTGCTAGCGAGCGTCGCGTCGGATCCCGGTCGGTCGGCTGGAGGAACTACTTGAGAACTCGGAGTTGCACTCCGAATTTGCCGGGCCGCGCTCCGCTGCGGGTGGCCATAATCAGTCCGACCTTCGGAGGATTTGGCGGACTAGAAGCGTTTGTGCTCGCAATCGTGGCCGGACTACCGCCAACGCCAGAACTCGAGGTGCGGTTGATCTTCAAGCTTGTTTCAGGATGCGAAGTAAAGCGAGAATTGGTATCGGCATTCGGAGCAGTGGGATCGCGCGTGCAGTTCGTGGAGCGGGGCAGTGCGGCGCTGTGGCGAACGATCGCGTGGTCGGACGTTGTGCATGCGCAGAATGCAAGTCCGGACGTGGTCTTGCTGGCGCGGTTGAGGCGCCGGAAGCTTTTAATCAACATGATCAACCATCGAGTGCCTGGCAATTGGCTGCGACGACTGATGTGGGACTTTTGCTTGCGACGCGGCGACCGGCGATTCTACATTTCCGACTTCGTTAGGCGCTCATGGGAAGGCGTCCCGTCATGGCCAGGTAGCGAGGTGGTGTTTCCGATCTGTGAGCTTGCCGAGGGAATCCTGCCACCGGCGCAGCGGCGTGGTTTTGTTTTTGCCGCGCGTTGGATTGCCAATAAGGGTTTGGATACCCTTGTCGAGGCCTATGCACAAGCAAGGCTTGATCCGGTGGACTGGCCTCTGACTCTTATCGGCGACGGGCCGTTGCGTCCCGAGATCGAGCGGCGGGTGGCTACCTTAGGATTGGGCGGCATTGCGATGCCTGGCTTCGTCGGTCAGTCAGCGAAGGCGGCAGCGATTCGCGCGGCCCGCTGGATGGTTGTACCACCAAACACAAACGAGGATTTTGGGCTTACCGCCATCGAGGCTCGGCATCTCGGCGTGCCGTGTATTATCACGCGCGACGGTGGTGTGCCTGAAGCGGCTGGGACGGAGGCACTGTCCTGCCAACCGGGTGACATTGCCGGGCTGGCAGCCTGTCTCAAGACAGCGGCTTCCATGGTGGAAGAAGAATACGGCACACGAGCGCGCAGGACTCGTGAAACTTTACTGCCTTGTCTTGCCGCGCCAATATTTTACGCGACCGCATATCGAGAACTCGCCGGACTATGAGGATCGCCTTTATAACAGGTGAACTAGAGCCGAATTGCAACGGTGTGGGCGACTACACCCGGCGGTTGGCAGCTGCGTGTGCGGTGCTAGGTCATCCGACCTGTCTTCTTTCACTCGCGGAGCGGAGCGTGCAAGAGCCGATGGAGGAGTCGCAATCCTGCGACGGCATCGCCTTGCCAGTATTGAGGATGGGGCTGGAAGCGTGGCGGCAGAATCGGGGGCAGCGTGCCCGCGACTGGCTTCACGCGTTTCGTCCGGATTGGGTCAGCCTGCAATTCGTGCCTTACAGCTTTCATCCGCGTGGTTTTTTCGGGCCAGTTGTAGCGCAGCTGGCTGAGACGTTGGGCGGGCTGAGAAGGCACGTATTTTTCCACGAAATTTGGATTGGCTCGTATGTCGGCGCCCCGTTGAAGGAGCGCTTGTTCGGCTGGTGGCAACGCATCGCGATGCGGCGGTTGTTGCGCGTCTTGCGCCCATGTGTGATTCACACGAGCAACGAGTACTATTGCGAGGCTCTTTCGGAGCTGGAGCAGAAAGTGGGAATATTGACGATGTTCGGGTGTGTTCCGGCAATAGCTGAATCGGAACCCGGACCCGATGCATTAACTGGCGCCGTCGTGCACGATGCCTTGGTTTGCGGAATGTTCGGATCGCTACACCCCGATTGGGCGGTCGAGCCGCTGCTGGGGGATTTTGTGAAGCTGGCTGCAAGCCTTGGCCGACCCGCTGCGCTGGTTTCGGTTGGAGCGCTGGGGCCAGGGGAGGCGATGTTCGACCGGCTTGCGGAACACTGGAGATCGCAGATCGCCTTCGTGAAATTTGGGCGCTGTGAAACAGCGCAAATAGCGCGAATTTTTCGGCGTTTCGATTTCGGCGTGACGTCAGTGCCTTGGAATATTCTTGGGAAGAGCAGTTCCGTCGCGGCGCTGCGCGAGCATGGCTTGACGGTGGTCGTGACAAACGCGGGAGCGCCTGCGCGCTGCAGCCGAAATGGCGGCGTCATTGACGAAGTCGATGGCTGTCTTCCGTATTTCAGGGATCGGGCTCAGTTACGAAAAACCTTGGATAAGGTTCCCAGGAAATCGGGTGTCCGGGCTGTGGTTAGTCGCTTTCTTGCAGATTTATCTGCTATGGAGCAGTCAACGCCCAGCCGGAATCAACGCATCGCTATGAGGAGTGGATCTCAATGAAGTCCGCTAGGGCACACTCGATCCTGATCTTCAGCATCGCGACGAATGGTTACGACCGGCATTTCGCCGATTTTCTTGGCAAGCAGGCGACCTATGCCCGAGAATTGGGAGCGGATTACTGGGTGGCGGATGCAGCCCCGCCGTGGGGCATCTCTGCGCACGACTCGGCGTGGTTGAAAATTCCGCTGCTCTGCGCAGGACTATGGCGCGGTTACGACTGGGTGATTTATCTCGATGCGGATTGCGAGATGAGGACACTACTCTCGCCGTTGCCCGTGGTAGCCGGCGCACAGGAGGATGTTTTTGTCTGCCATGATTTTTCACAAAGAATCAACTCGGGAGTAATGATTGTGCGCAATACCGCGGCCGCGCGACGACTTCTGTGCCGTATTTGGTTAAGTGCATTTCTGCCAGCCAGGCTTTTACCGGTGGAAGACCGGAATTCCTATGAAAACGGTCATGTGATTCATTTCATGAAGAGCCATCCAGCCGTGCGCATCATCGATGGTCGCTGGAATTGGACCACTCACGATGACGCGCAGGACTCGTTCATCCACCACTATGGGGGTTGGAGTGCGCGTCCGTCGCCCAGTCAGTCGCTTTCCAAATGGAGAGTATGGCGTCGCAAAGCGGCGGTGTTTTTCACTGCCTTGCGTCTGCCGCTGCACGGCCTCTTTTATCTGCGCAGATTGCCCCGACCGCACGGTGGCGATCAGGTGACGGTTGGGGCGCGCTGAAGCCGTATTTTACTCATGCACTTAAATCAGTCGCTCGATGAAGGTTTTTCCGGATTGCTGAGTACCCTCAGCGGGCATCCCACGAACAGCTACCAAGCCATCGATTTCTCGCACGCGCTGTTCGTCGCGGGATTGTTGGCCTCGCAGAAACCCACGGACGTTTTGGAGTTGGGTGTGGGCTCCGGATACCTCACCCAAGTCCTACTGTCGGCTTTGTCCGCCAACATGCGCGGGCAGTTGACGTCAGTGGATAATTTTATCGATTGGGAGAAATCCAAACCGGCACATATTATTGCCCTACAGAAAAAATACCCCGGGTGGAAGTTGGCCATCGGCGACGAGAGCGAGTTTCTCCGCCGGGCACCGACAGCTGCCTACGATTGTGTGGTCTCCGATGGGGATCATCCCAACGGTTATCAAAACGCACCTGAGGTGTTCCGCGTTTGCCGGGTGGGTGGAGCGATCGTTTTTCACGACACCAATAGCGACCTTTTCCGCCTGCTCGCGCGGCTGCCTGCCCGATGCCGGGCGCTGGGTTTCCCGTGTGCCCATTTCATCGCGCGATCCCGGCCGGATGAGAACACTCATCGAGGAATGTTGGTCGTATGGAAGGCCCGGGCGAAACCGTTCACGCTGGATCTCTCGACGCGTCTTTATCTCCGGTGGCGTGATCGGCTGCCCGAATCTTGGCGATCCCGACTGCGCCGTTCCGCCCACTCCTGACGTACGCCGGGCTGCACTCGTGGCGTTCAGCCTGTTGCTCAGGTTTGCCGAGCGTTGCGCAGATTGGTTCAGTCGCAGCGACTTCATATATGTACCATCTTGGTCATTTTAAATGAAAGTTCTCCTAGTCTGCAACTATCTCGCGGATGGCCAGCAGAGCATGGTGCGCTTTGGTGAATTACTGGAGAGCGCTCTGCTTCGGAAGGGCTGTGCCGCTCAAGTGATTCGACCACAGGCGCGCGCGAGCAGGCTTCTCCGTCGGACGGCATTCGGCGGTTGGCGCCGGTGGTTTGGCTACTTCGACAAGTATGTGCTTTTCCCACGAGAATTGGCCCGTTGCGTGGCCGTCGAGTCTGCGGAGGGTCCACTTGTGGTGCATATCGTCGATCATTCGAATGCCGTTTATGTGCCGCGTCGTCCGACCGAGCCGTGGGTGGTGACTTGTCATGATCTGCTCGCGGTGCGGGGCGCTTTGGGTGAGGATACGGATTGCCCGGCATCCATGATAGGGCGGCGGTTGCAGGCAAGGGTTGTCGCGGGACTGATCCGGGCGCACGCGGTAGCTTGCGATTCTACCAGCACGCTGCAGGACTTGGAGCGATTGGTCAGACCAGTGCGCTCTCAACAGCGGAGCGTCATTCTGCTCGGGTTGAATCACCCGTATCGGCCAATCGCCTCCGCGGAGGCGAGTGGCCGGCTGGCGGCGATTGCGCATATTCCGTGGGACAAGCCATTCCTCATCCACGTGGGATCCAACCTCAGGCGAAAAAACAAGGAGGCAGTGATCCGGATTCTTGGTCAGTTGAGTACGCGGTGGCAGGGCAATATTGTGTTTTGCGGTGCCGAGTTGACATCCGAACTCCGAATCCAAGCCGCCGCCGTGGGTCTCGGTGGTCGAGTGTTCAGCCTGCCTCATCCGAGCAACGAGCAACTTGAAGCGGCTTACAGCCTGGCCCATGCGTTGGTGTTTCCGTCGACCTGCGAAGGGTTCGGTTGGCCAATCATCGAGGCGCAGGCCTGCGGCTGTCCGGCGATTTGCAGTGATCGCACTTCGCTGCCCGAAATCGGCGGAGTCGCCGCGTTGGTGCATGCACTGGACGATGAGGCGGGCATGGCGGAGTCGGTCGTTCGGCTTGCCGAGCCCGCGTTTCGGGGGGATCGTATCTACCGCGGGTTTGATAATCTCAAGCGCTTCACAGTTGAGGAAATGATCGATCGCTACATCGAGTTCTATGCGGCGGCAGGTGGAATTGGTGCCCGGCCGACGCCGAGGGGAGCGGCACCTTGAAGAAGCTGCTTCGACTGCTGATCGTTCTGTTGCCTTGGCCACTCCGGCGCTGGGTGTTGGTACGCGTTTTTGGTTATGAAATTCACCCTACTGCCCGGATCGGTTGGGCGTTTGTATTCCCACGGCAACTCATAATGAGGGAGGGTTCGGTGATCGATCATTTCACCGTGGCCATCCATCTCGGACGAATCGAGCTCGGCGCCCACGCCTACGTCGGTCGGAGCAACTGGATTACGGGTTATCCCCTGGGTGGTTCGGCGCATTTCACCCATCGTTTGGAGCGCGATCCGGCGCTTGTCATGGGGGAGCATGGCTCGATTACGAAGCATCATCATCTCGATTGCACCGATCGGATTGAGATCGGCGCTTTCACGACCGTCGCGGGCTATGGCTCGCAGTTTCTCACGCACTCGATCGATTTGCACCTCAACCGCCAGGATTCACACCCGATTGTGATTGGCGATTATTGCCTGGTGGGGACCAATGTCGTCGTACTCGGAGGGGCCAAGCTCCCGGATCGGTCAGTGCTCGGGGCCAAGGCTCTATTGAACAAGGCGCATGAGCAACCAGGCTGGCTCTACGCCGGGGTGCCGGCGAAAGCGATCCAGCCCATGCCGCAGGACGCGGCTTATTTCCGGCGTACGACCGGGTTTGTCTCGTGAACGGTTCAGGCAACGGGTGGCGGAAAATGAATCCGGCGGCAGCTAACGACCACAAGGACTCGGCTTCTGTTGCCCGGGTCAAAGTGCGGACCTTACTTTGCCACCGCGATGTTCCACTGGCAACGCATTGCTTGCGAACCATTGTGGACTGCTCGCGAGATCCGGTCGAAATTGTGGTGCACGAGGACGGCTCGCTGACGCCGGACGACGAGATTGCGCTGAGCGCAGCGCTGCCCGGAGTGCGGGTGCTCTGGCGGAGCGAAGCGGACGCGGTGATGGCCGAGCGATTGGCGCGGCATCCCCATGCCCGCGCCTTTCGTGCGGGTTCGGTCTGGGGGCTGAAAATGCTCGATGTGGTGCTGGCCGAATCAGGGGATTGTTATTACGTCGACGGCGATATCCGCTTTTTCCGTCCCTTCGAGGGATTGTTCTGCCGCGAGGCCATTGCGGGCCGCAGCGTTTTTTTGTGCGATACGGTGTGGGTCGCCTATTCTGTGCGCCCCTGGCACCTGATGGATCGGCGGCGACTGCATGTGGTCGAGGGGATCAACACGGGTCTGACTCTGATTGATCGCCTGGTCTACGACTTGGATTTTGTGGACTGGTTTCTGGCGCAGTCCGACTGGCGGGTGATTCCGGCCTGGACGGAGCCGACCTGCTGGGCGGCGCTCGCAGTGCGATCAAACGGACATGCGATCAACCCGCGGCAGATGACGAATCTCTACCCGCGCGCGCGAGTCACGCCGGCGACGATAGGGGCACATTTCTTGTCGGCCCACCGTCGTTTCTTTCAGGAAGAGTTGCAGCGTCCGGTCGCGGCGGAGCTTCCGACGTTGAAGACCGAGTTCCTGGCCTTAAACCGACTGGGTCCGCTCGGGCTCGCGCTGAACCAGTTGAAGCGCAAGCTCTGGAACGAATGGGAACGGCGTCGAAAACCCTGAGCCGATGGAAGGGCGAAACACTTTGTCATTGAGCGAAACGGGAGCAGAGGTCCGTCCTGAAAGCACGCTGCCGCGGAGTTCTTCGGGCGGGATCGCGGTGGTCGACTATCTGCGAGGCATCGCAGCGCTCGGGGTGGCGCTGTTTCATGTGCGAGTGCCCTTGTGGGTCGGCTGGCGAGAGATCGCGGCACATCCGGAGCGGTATTCAGAGCTGGACCGGGCGGTGGCGTGGCTCTCGACGCCGACACCGTTCATGGGCTCGTTCGTGATGCTGTTTTTTGTGATCAGCGGTTTCTGTGTGCATCTCCCGCAGGCGGGGAAAGCGACGCCCCTTGAGCTGCGAAGATATCTTTGGCGGCGATTCTTTCGCATCTACCCGCCGTATGTTGCCGCGGTGCTGTTGAGCGCGGCGGTGCTGCTCGTTCCGGGCGTGAGGACCGAGGCGTCGGCGACAGACTGGCGTCACGTGCTCGCATCGATGGGCATGGTGCAAAACTACGTGATGGGGGGTGGCGGCGAAGGTGTGCAACTGGCGACGAATCCTGCGCTCTGGTCGCTGCCTGTGGAGATGGAACTCTACCTCGTCTATCCCCTCTTGCTGATCGGAACGCGCCGTCTGGGTTGGGCGGCGATGCTGGCCGTGGTAACCGGTGTTTCGCTTGCGGCGACGGCGGCCGGGGCGGCGGGCGCAGGATGGGTGACGGGAAATTTTGCGATGTATTGGATCATCTGGAGCACCGGAGCGTGGCTGGCCGAGCAATGGGCGCGCGGTGACCTGCGAGCGCCGCCGTGGTGGTGCGGCGTCGCGGCGGCGATTGCATTCGCCGTGGGGCTCCGGGCCACATTTGGACTGTTTCCGGCCGAGTGGGCATCGCTGTGCTACGGGGTATTTTACGCGTGGGGAATATGGCTGCTCCTGAGCCGGCAAGCCCGCTGGAACAGATTGCCGCTAGCGCTGGCGGCGGGCCTGAGCTGGCTCGGTCGCGTCTCGTATTCGTTTTATCTGATTCACTTCCCGGTTTTCATCCTGCTGGGCGCGGGCTGGATGCTGCGGTTCGAGACAAAACCGGCGAATTTCTTGGTCGCGTTGCTCGCGGTGATTTTCTCAGGGGTGTTCGTCGCTGCGTTTTACCGGGTGGTTGAGCGGCCGAGCCATGGCCTGGCGCGACGAGCGCCGACGCTCGGGACAGCGATGCAGGGGTGAAGATCGGGCGACATGACCATGACTACGCCGACATCGGGTTCCGGAAAGATTCTGCTGTTTAGCATCGCGACAAACGGCTACGACCGGCATTTCGCGGCACTGCTCGACAAACAACGGGACTTCGCCTGTGCGATCGGCGCTGACTATTGGGTGGCGCGCCAGGCGCCGCCGCGGGGCATTTCGGCACACGATTCGTCATGGTTGAAGATTCCGCTGCTGGTGTGGGGGCTGCGGCGCGGTTATGAATGGGTGCTCTATCTGGACGCGGACTGCGAGGTGCTGGCATGTCCTTCGCCGGCCACGGCTTTTGCGGACGAGCCGGCAGCAGTATTCGTATGCAATGACTTTTCGGCGCGAATCAATGCCGCAGTGATCTTCGTGAGAAACTCGCTCGCGACGCGGAAGACGCTCCGGCGGCTGTGGTGGAGTTCGTTTGTTCCGGCACGAATGCTTCCGGCCGAAGACCGCAACCTCTACGAGAACGGCCACCTGATCCACTACCTGAAGAACGATTCGTCCGTGCGGATCATGGAAGGTCGCTGGAACTGCTCCATCTACAAGGAGGTCGCGGATTTCTTCATCTTTCATCACGGTGGGACGCCAGTGCGAGCGGCAGCCGTCAGAGAACGGCCGTCGCGTGGGCACGGTGTGCGGAAAAAACTCGCTGCCGTGACCACGGGATTCCGACTGCTGTGGCATTGTCACTACTACCTCCGGCAATTGCCACGCCCGCCTGCGAACTGAAGCCGTGGATTCGCGGAATCCCACATGACGCTGGAGAAAACCGACAGCCCGGGTGCGGGGGTGGTGCTCGCGCATCCCTCGGGCAACCAATTTTTCCGACACCTCGCGGTGGCGCTGCGGGACGCGGCGCGACTGGCGCAGACGTTTACCTGCGTCGACTGGCCGGCCGGTGGCTGGCTGGATCGAATGCTGCCGCGGAGCGTTGCAGCGGAACTGGGGCGACGGAGTTTTTCGAGAGATCTCGGTATCCCCGTGGCGCAGCATCCCTGGCGTGAGGCGGGACGCCTGGCGGCGGGGAGACTTGGTTGGCGGTCCCTTGCCCGCCACGAAACCGGGCTCGTTTCGGTCGATGCGGTTTACCGCGATTTCGACCGCTGGGTTGCGCGGCGGCTCGGAGGCATGGCAGGAGCGGGGATCGCCTACGCCTATGAGGACGCCGCCGAAGCGACATTCGTCGAAGCGGAGAAACTGGGCTGGCTGCGGGCGTATGACCTCCCGATCGCTTACTGGGAAACGAGCCGTCGGCTGCTCGAAGAGGAGGCTGAGCGCTGGCCGGCGTGGGAGCAGACGCTGGGTGGCACGCGCGATTCCGAGCGCAAGTGCCAGCGCAAGCGTGGCGAACTCGCCGCCGCGAACGTGGTCGTGTGCCCGAGCGATTTTGTGGTGGATTCGCTGCCGACGTGGGCCCACGACGGAAAGCGCATTGTGGTGGCACGGTTTGGCTCGCCGGCCACCGGAGTCGTGGGCGCCGATCTGCGGCGACCGAACACGGGCAAACTGCGCGTGCTGTTTGCCGGCAGCATGAGCCAGCGGAAAGGATTGGCGGACGTCTTCGCCGCGATGCGGCTGCTCCGCCGCCATGACGTGGAACTAGTGGTCATGGGTGCGCTGGCTGCGCCGATGGATTTTTACCGAAGGGAGTTTGCCGGGTTCACCCATGAGCGGCCGCGGCCGCATGCGGAGGTGCTCAGACTGATGCGTTCCTGCGACATCTTGGTGCTCCCGTCGATCGTGGAAGGGCGAGCGCTGGTCATGCAGGAGGCGATGAGCCAAGGTTTACCAATCATGGTGACACCCAACACCGGCGGTGGAGATTTGGTGGATGAAAACAGCACAGGCTTTTTGTTGCCGATCCGTGCGCCGGAGGCGATTGCGACGCGGATTGAGTGGTGTGCGGAAAACCGTGACGCCCTGCCGGAAATGGGGCGGGCCGCAGAGAAGAAGGCGCGCGCGATCACGTGGCGCGACTACGCCCGGAAGGTGATCGACGCGATCGACAACCGCACCGATTGTTCGATCAATCAACCCCGGCACGACCATCGGACGACTTCCTGCTGATGAGGGTTGATTAAAGAGCACAGAAGTGCGATTTCGTTTCCTAACAATGGCATCGAGTTTCAAAATGCTTCAACTCACCTTCGGGCCTCCAAACCCGGGGGGAGCGAGGCACATGGGTGGCGGGGGAATGCGTGGCGGCGAAGATCACCGGACGCTCAAGCATCTGATCCTGCTCTATTTTTATCTGCTGATTTTCGAAGGGGCGCTCCGCAAGTGGATTCTTCCGTCCCTGTCCGGCCCGCTGCTGATCGTGCGCGATCCGGTGGCGATCCTGATCATCTTCTGGGCGTTCAAGAGTGGCGTGCGAATGCCGCAGATTTTCCTCATCAGTTTTCAGGTGCTGATGCTGATGCTCGGCTTGCTTGGGCTGGTGCAGATTGTGAACGGCACGGGCGGGTTGAACACGCTGGCATTCGGGATGCGCACGTATTTTCTGCACGTGCCGTTGATCCCGATCATCGGAGCGGTATGCGACGAAGACGATGTGCGCATCATCGGACGGCACGCCTTGCTGATCATGGGGCCGATGGCGCTGCTAATGGCCTGGCAGTTTGAGTCGTCGCCGGAAGCGTGGATCAATAAAACGGTCGGTGACGAACCGGGCTTGCAACTGAGTTCGGCGCTGGGGCGCATCCGGACGCCGGGCACCTTCTCGTTCATCTCTGGCCCGGTCTATTTTTTTCCCCTCGTCCTGGCCTTTCTCGTCGACAGCAGTCAACGCAAGATCGGCAAGGACGCGATGATCGTGCAGATCGCGGTGGCCGGGCTGGTGCTGGGCATGGCGGTGTCGGGCAGCCGGTCGCTTATTGCGAGCATGCTGTTCGTTGTCGCCGGGCTTGGCCTTGCATTCATGATTCGCCCTTTGAATCTGGGCGGGCTCAGGAAACTGGCGGTGTGGGGCGTCATCGCAGTTCTGGCGATCAGTGTGACCGATATTTTTCGCGCGGGACTGGACGTGTTGAACGCGCGATTTGACGAAGCGAACACGTTTACGTCGGGCGGCGCGTCGACGTTCGAGCGGCTGGGGGAGACTTTTCTGGAGCCGTTTTCATGGTTGGCCGGGGTTGAGTTCCTTGGCCGCGGGATCGGCATGGGAACGCTCGCTGGGGCGAGGCTTGCGACCGGGTCGGCGGACTTTGCCCTGGCTGAAGGAGAAATCGGAAGAATCATCCTAGAATGCGGACCGATCTGCAGCATCCTCTATCTCAGCTTCCGATTCGGGCTGGCGTATTTCATGTTGAAGGAGTCCATTGGCGCGGCAAAGCGAGGAAATGCGCTGCCAATGGCACTATTTGGAGCCGGTGCAATGAATGTCGCCAGCGGTTCATGGGGACAGGCGACGACGCTGGGGTTCGGAGTGCTGGTCGGTGGGCTTTGTCTGGCGGCGGCGAAGAAAAGCAGCGTCGCCTCCAGCGGGCCACCGCGGATGATGCCGCCTTTTCGCCTGCCGCGGGACTGGCGGCACCGGATCTCACAGCGATGCTCGAACACATCGAGGTGCCGCCAGACCCGTTCCTCGCCGACATGGTCGTAACAGCCTATCGCCTCGCCAGCCGCGCTGCTCTCCGCGCTCCACAGTTCGGGCGTCTCTTCGATCCACAACCGCACCACGCCATCCAGCTCGCCGCGCGCGGTGCCGTCTTTCGGGGCATACTCGCAGCGCGTCACCCGCCACTGCCGGCCCAGGCCCAGGAGTTCATGAAACAATTGCTCAGGAGTCATCCCTCAGCCTACCACGCCGCTCATGTCAGCTCTAACAATCCTTGAATGTGCACACTGAAAACAGCGAGGAACCAGATTTTGTTATATTATGTATCGTCACGATAAGTCCGCCGAGTTCCGGGGCTCGTCCCCTTGGACGGGACGACAGCGGCTGGGACTGCTGCTCTGGTCCTACGCCTGGCCGGTGCTCTGCGGCTGGACGCCGAAGCCGTGCAATCGGTGGCGGCTGCTCGTGCTCCGGGCTTTTGGCGCCACGATCGAGGGGGTTCCCTTC